>CAZJJF010000010.1:0-2386 GCA_964546245.1 uncultured Anaerolineales bacterium | reverse complement strand
CATTTCTGGCCCTGGAAGCCGAAGGCTGACGACACGATGCCCCTGGCGGCGGCGTCCAGGTCGGCCGACTCATCGACGACCACGGCGTCCTTGCCGCCCATTTCCAGCACGGTGCGCTTGACCCAGATCTGGCCGGGCTGGGTCTTGGCGGCGCGCTCGTGGATGCGCAGGCCCACTTCCATGCTGCCGGTGAAGGCGACGAAGCGCGTCTTGGGGTGGTCGATCAGGGCGTCGCCGATCTTGCCGCCGGGGCCGACCAGGAAGTTGAACACGCCGGGCGGCAGGCCCGCCTCGGTCATGATGCGGTGGAATTGGGCGGCGATGACGGGCGAAGTACTGGCAGGCTTGAGGACGACGGTGTTGCCCGACACGATGGCCGCCGCCGACATGCCGGCCATGATGGCGCCGGGGAAGTTCCAGGGCGGGATGACTACGCCCACACCCAGGGGCACGTACTCCAGGCTGTTGTCCTCGCCGTCGATACGTACCAGGTCCTGGGGACCGGCCAGCCGTAGCATCTGGCGCGCGTAGTATTCCAGGAAGTCGATGGTCTCAGCGGTGTCGGCGTCGGCCTCAGGCCAGCTCTTGCCTACTTCGTAGACCATCCAGGCGGAGAACTCGTGCTTGCGCTGGCGCAGCAGGTCCGCACCGCGCAGGACGATAGCGGCGCGCTCAGCGGCCGGGACGTACTGCCAGGTCGCGAAGGCTTTGGCGGCGGCCTCGATGGCCTGGTTTCCCAGTTCGACGGTGGCCTTGGCGAAGCGGCCCACTATCTCGTCGGGGTTGGCCGGGTTTACCGAGACCAGCGTGTCGTCCAGGTAGATGTCTTCGCCGCCGATGACCAGGGGGTAGGTCTGACCCAATTGCGCCTTGACCGAGGCGAGGGCGGCGGCCATTGCCTGGCGGCTGGCGGGATTGTTGTAGTCAATGAGTGGCTCGTTGCGGAAGGGCGGAACAGTCAGATTCGTCATGCCTAGACCTCCTCGTCCACAGGCACAGGAATTGGGCAAAAGCAAGATTCGATGGCGCAGGCCAGTCGATGGCGATGGCCGCGTGGGGCAATCATAGCCTGTTTGGCCCGCCTCGTCAACGCTTGTGAATCGCGGGAGCAGGGCGCGCTGCCAACCTGTACGCGGCGACCGAGGAGCAGGGCAACGGAGCCTGGCGAGACTCAGCGGCCGAGCGCTCGCTTGCCCGCCTCCAGCAGCTCGACAATGGCGTCCACGTCATAGACGCAGCCGCCCCACGTGCCGCCACTGGCGTCTTGGAGCGCGGCCCATAGCCGTGTGTCGTCGGGGAGGCGGTCGTCGGGGGCCAGGTCGGGGTGGGGGGTGCGCCCCGCCAGGACGCGCGCCCCCTCGTCGGCGTCGTAGCGCCGCCCGCCGTGGCCTACCAGGTTGAGGCTGCCCGCCAGATTCACGCGGTCGATGATAATCTCGATGAGATCGCCGTCGCGCACGCGGCCGAACGGCCCGCCGGCCAGCGCCTCCGGCCCGACGTGGCCGATGCACGCGCCCGTGCTGACGCCACTGAAGCGGGCGTCTGTGACCAGGGGGACGTCCTTACCCCACGGCAGGTACTTGAGGGCTGATGTCAGCTGGTACGTCTCTTCCATGCCACAGCCCAGTGGCCCGCGCCCGATGAGGACGATGACATCACCGGCCTGGACTTTGCGGTCGCTGAGGCCCTTGATGGCGGCGACGGCGGCGCGCTCGGTGGAGAACACCCGCGCCCGGCCGACCTTGCGGTACACGCCGTCGGCATCGACGACCGAGGGGTCGATGGACGTACTCTTGATGACCGAGCCTTCGGGGGCCAGGTTGCCGCGCGGAAAGCATACCGCGCTGGTCAGACCGCGCTCGCGCGCTTGCGCCGCGCTCATGATGACGTTGTCGGGGTCCACGCCGTCGACCCGCCGCAGCGTCTCGCGGAGGACGCGCCGCCGCTCGCTTCGCTGCCACTCGTCCAGCAGATCGCCCAGGGGGCGGTTGTGGACGGTCAGGGCGTCCAGGCGTAGCAGGCCCAGGTCGCGCAGGTGGAGCATGGTCTCGGGCACGCCGCCCGCCAGGAAGACTTGCACCGTGGGGTGGCCGACGGGGCCGTTGGGCAGGGCATCGACCAGGCGTGGAACCTGGCGATTGATGCGTTCCCAGTCCTCGACGGTCGGGCGGCGCAGCCCGGCGGCGTGGGCGATGGCGGGAATGTGCAGCAACAGGTTGGTGCTGCCGCCGAAGGCGGCGTGGACAACCATCGCATTGTGTATCGCACCGTCGGTCAGGATGCGTGACAGGGGAATGACGTGGGCTTCGATGGCGTTGAGAGCCTGGGCCGAGCGGCGAGCCATGTCCAGCCTGATGGGCTGACCCGATGGGGCGAGGGCTGAGTG
>CAZJJF010000009.1:0-24194 GCA_964546245.1 uncultured Anaerolineales bacterium | reverse complement strand
CGGGCAGAACGACCGGCTGGTGGGCGCGGGACGGCGTACCTATCCCGGCCTCGGCTCGTATCCTACCTCTGGCTGGAAGATCGGCGGGGTGTTCTGTGACCGCGTCGCCGCCGCCGTCGCGCCCGAGGAGATTCGGGCCGACCAGCCTGAACTGTTCCAGATTGAAGTTGGCTTCTACTGGCGGGACACGGGGGACCGTCTGCCCACGCAGGATAGCACGGGCAAGGCCATCACGGGCTTCGTCGATCGGAACAAGATACGTACCCAATCGCCCTACGTCGCCCACCCGTCACGGGTGATGGATGCCGACTTCGGCGGTCAGATTCGCCTGCTGGGCTACGATCTACCGGCCAGCGTCCGGCCCGGCGACAGTGTGCCGCTGAGCCTGTACTGGCAGGCGGCCGAGCAGCCCGCCGCCGACTATCAGGTCTTCATCCACTTGCTGGACGCGAGCGGCAAGCAGGTCGCCCAGTTCGACGGTCCGCCGCGCGGCGGCGTGTATCCTACCTCCGCCTGGGACGCGGGGGAAAGCGTGCCCGACGCTCACTCGCTGGCGCTGCCCGCCGGGCTGGCCCCCGGTCTCTACGGCCTGCGCCTCGGCCTCTATCGTCTCGATGGCGGGGAGCGGCTGCCGGCTACGGGAGCGGGCGCAGCGGAGGGTGGCGCCGTCCTGCTACCGCTGGAGGTGCACGCGCCATGAGCCGCACCTCCTCGGTGGATGCCCCGGCCCTGGGCAACGGCCGCGCCGCCGTCCCACCCGACAACATGGTGGCGGGGGCGCGGCGCAGCGCCGCGCGGGTTAACGTGGCGCGGCTGACGCTGTGGGTAGTGGCCGGGCTGACCCTGCTGGCCTTCGGCCTGCGCATCTACTGGCTCGACGGCCAGTCAATGTGGAGCGACGAGGGTTTGAGCCTCTACCGGGCCAGTCAATCCCTGGGCAACATCCTGGCGAACACCATCGTCGTCGACGGGGTGGTGACACGCGATACCACCCCACCCACCTACTTCCTGCTGCTGGCCGCCTGGCGGGCCGTGGCGGGCGACTCGATCTACGCGCTGCGCTTCCTGAGTGCGGCCTTTGGTGTGCTGGCCGTGCCCCTCATGTTCGTACTGGGCAGGCGGCTGTTCTCGCCTCTGGTGGGGGCGCTGGCTGCGCTGCTCATGGCTGTGTCGCCCTTCCACATCTTCTACTCCCAGGAATTGCGCAACTATAGCCTCTTCGTGACTCTCAGCCTGGTGTCGGTGTGGCTGACGTGGCGTCTGCGCGGCGCGGCGCGTTGGCATCGACGGCGATTGGGCCTCGGCTGGCTCGTGGCGGCCGTCGCGCTTGCCTATACTCACTACTTTGGCCTGTTCATTCTGGCCTTCGAGGTTCTGGCGCTGATAGTGATGGCGCTGCGTGGACGGGCAACTCGTCGCGTGTGGCTGCTCGTCGGGCTGGCTGCCCTGGCTGCCTTGCCCCTCATCCCCTTCGGCCTGGCCCAGCTGCGGGCCGGACCGCAGTTCGACTTCGAGCATCTGCCCGTCGTTCGTGTCCTGCACGAGGCGTTGACGGCCTATAGTCTGGGGATGGTCAAGGAAGTCACGCTGCCGTGGGCGCAACTCTGGCCCTACGCCCTCCTGCTCCTGCCCGCCATGTGGTTGTGGGGGCGCGCGCCTCGTACCCGCCCGCCGCTGGTGTTCAGCCTGGGCTGGCTCATTGTGCCCCTGGCGCTGCTGCTCCTCGTCTCCCAGATCACGCCCATCTACAATGGGCCACGCCACATCCTGTTCGGCCTGCCGCCGTTCCTGATGTTGATCGCGGCTTCCCTGGGTGGGTTGCGGGGCTGGTGGCGGCTGCTCATTTTGCCCGCCCTGGCCCTCGCGCTCATCCCGCAGAGCGAGCGCATCCACGCGCAATTCTTCTCCCTGGTCAAGGACGATGCGCGCGGCGCGGCACTGTACATCAGCCAGCGCGCTACTGCCAGCGACGTAGTCGTTCTCCACGATGCCCTGATGCAGTTCACCTTTCTGCCCTATTACGACGGGGCCGCGCCCGTGGTGACCGTACCACGCTATGCCTCCGGGGACGTAGCAGCCGCCCAGGCCGAGCTGGCGCGCCTGGCCGCCAGCCACGGCCGGCTGTGGTTCGTGCAGGAGCCAGCGCCCCGCGATGGGTTCCCACAGACGGCCTTGCCTGAGTGGGCCAAGCAGAACCTGTTCCAGGCAGCCACGACCGACTTCGGCAGCCTGTGGCTCGGTTCCCGTGTCGACGAGTATCGCAGCGCGCCGCCCATCACCGACGCACTACCGACGCCCGCCACGCTGCTGGACCGGCGCTGGGAGTCTGGCATCCGGCTCCACGGCTATCAGGTACGGCGCGGGACGACCATCGGCGAGCCGCTGGAGATGACCTTGTATTGGTCGGTCGACACGCCCCAGGCCATCGAGCCGCGTCTGAAAGTGGCTCTGGTTGACCCAGCGGGCCGCGAGTGGTGGGCCGCCGACCACGGTTTCTACGATGGCTTGCCAGTTCGCCGCTGGCCCACCGACCGAATCATCGCCCAGGATTATAGTTTCGAATTGCCGCCGGGTCTGGCGCCAGGCGACTATCGGCTACATCTCCAGTTTCGCGACGAAGCTGACGCCGCCCTGCCGCCCCAGGACCAGCAGCCTGCGCCGGGTTGGGTCGATGGCCCACCCCTGTCCCTCGTCCGACCGATCACGCCCGTAGCCCTGCCGGCGGTGGCGGGGCGGGCGGAGACGATGGTCCACTTCGATGGCCTCGATCTGGTGGCTGTGGACCAACCTATCACCCCGATTCGCCCCGGTAGCGCCTGGCAGGGTGTTCTGTACTGGCGAGCGCGCCAGCCCCTGGCCGCCGATGCCCAGGTCAAGGCGCAGCTTGTCGATGGTCGGGGCGCGATCCTGGCCGAAGATATCGTCCCGCCGTCGCGCGCCGACTTTCCAACCTCGGTCTGGCAGGCGGGCGACCTGGTGCGCACCCCGCTTCGACTCGACGTACCGAGTAACGCTCTGGGTAACGACTATCGACTGCGCGTGGGTCTGGTGGATGGGCAGGGCGCACCCATCGCGGCGTCGGCGGGCTGGTGGCCTGCCCGCCGCGATATGGTGGACGTGGCGCGGGTCGAGGTGGCCCCGTGGCCGCTCGAGACGCGCGCGCCTGAGATGGAGCACCCGCTGGATGCCGTGTTCGGGCCCATTCGCCTGCGCGGCTATAATCTGACCGGTCAGGCCGTGCCAGGCAAGGACCTGTCCCTGACGCTGGTCTGGCAGGCGGCCGAGCAACCCACCGAGAATCTCAAGGTGTTCGCCCACCTTCTCGACGAAAGCGGCAAGCCTGTTGCCCAATCCGACGGCATTCCTGTCGACGGCGCGCGCCCCACCGATGGCTGGCGGCCGTCCGAGGTCGTCCAGGACGAGCGGCGCGTGCGCCTGCCCACCGCGCTCCCAGCCGGGACGTATGGCCTGGGCGTGGGTCTGTACCGCGCCGACACGGGCCAGCGCGTGCCCGTCACCCGTGACGGCCAGCCCCAGCCTGACGACATCCTTACCCTGGACACGGAGGTGCGCGTCAAGGCGCGCTGAGGCGTTGGCCCCGCCAGGCGGCCGGCCCACTGATCGACACTACATCAGTGCGATGCGCAGGCGCTTGTTGATCTTGCCCTTGCTCTCATAGCCGACGATGCGGATTGTCCCCACTTCACGGGTATTGGCGACGTGGGTTCCGCCATCGGCTTGCAAGTCCAGACCCTCGATCTGGACAACCCGCACCTCGGTGATGCCTTCGGGCAGCAGGTTGATCTTGGTGCGAATCAGATCGGGGATGGCGAAAGCCTCTGCACGCGGCAGCAGGCGCGAGGAGACGGCCCGCGCCTGCGCTACCTCCTGGTTCACCTTCGCCTCGATCTCGCGCACGAACTCCTGGCGCATGCTCTCGAACTCGAAGTCCATGCGCGCCTGGCCCGGCTCCATGTTCCCGCCGGTTACCTGCGCGCTGTACACGTTCCAGATAGTCCCGCACAGGCAGTGCAGGGCAGTGTGGGTGCGCATCAGGGCGTAGCGGCGCTCCCAGTCGAGCGCGCCGCGGACCGTCACGCCGACGGCAGGCGGTTCGCCGCTGCCGTAGTGCAGGATGGCCGCGCCGTCCTTCTTGACCTTCGCGACGGGCCACAGTTGCCCCTCGATGCTAAGCGTGCCCAGGTCGCAGGGCTGGCCGCCGCCGCCGGGGTAAAAGGCGGTGCGGTCGAGAATGACCGCGCCGTCGGCAGTGACCTCGGTGATGGTCGCGTCGAACTCGCGGAGGTAAGCGTCGTCGTAGTAGAGGGGGTGGGTCATGAGTGGCTCCCGATGCAGAGAGTAGGCAGCACGAGCAGCATACACTGGGTGCGTGAAATCCCAATTATGACCATTCCGTTCATTCCGTCCACCCCTGCGAGGGAAAGGGCTGGTTGCGCCAACGCAAAGACGCGACAGCGCGGTGGTGGTACACTGGGAGCACTCTAGAGGCCGAGGGAGACCATGATTCGCACTACGCTTGATACGCGCTGGGCCTGGCTGGCGGCGCTTGGCTGCTTCATCCTGGCCGGGCTGACCGGCGCGTTGTTCCGCTTCGGCATGCTGTACGGCCTGCCCGAGGGCTTGCAGCTGGGCAACGTTCGTCACGCCCATTCCCATCTCATGTATTTCAGCTGGGTGACACCGGCGCTGATGGCGCTCATCGTCGCCTGGCTACCCCGCCAGACGGGACGCCCGGTCGGCCGGGGCTACGGCCCCACCATCGTGGCGGCGCTGCTCTTTGGCCTGCTGGCTTATCCCGCGTTCCTGCTGTATGGCTACACCCTGGCGCAGGTGGGGGCGAAGCGGCTGCCGCTATCGATGATGGCGTCGGCCCTGAACGCCCTGCCCTGGTACGCCTTCATGATCCTCTACTGGCGCGATACGCGGCGCACGGCGCGCACGTTGCCACTACTGTCGTGGGACGCTGCTCTGGCCGCCATTGTCCTGGCTTCGCTGGGCGGGATAGGGCTTATGGCCCTTGTCTTTCTGCGCGTGACCAATCCCTTCTGGAGCGAGGCGATGGTCCATCTATTCCTGGACCTCTTCGCCGATGGCTGGTTCATCTTCGGCGTGCTGGGACTGGCCTACGCCGCCCACCCGCAGGCCGAGCGACCCTTCTCGCGATGGGCGACGTGGCTCATCTTCATCGGCCTGCCCGCCACGGCCCTGTTGGGCGTCCAGTCGAGCCTCGTCCCCGAGACGCTACGCCCGCTGGCGAGCCTCGGCGCGCTGCTGGTGGGAGCGGGCCTGCTGGCCCACGTGGTCGCGCTGTGGCCGGCGGTCATCGCCGCCTGGCGCATCCCCCTCGCTTTCCTGGGCCTGAAGGCAGCCGGCGAACTGGCCGCCAGCCTGCCGGTGATTGCCGTGTGGGCCGAGGGGACGGGGCTGCGCATCCCGTATCTGCACTGGCTGCTGCTGGGCTTCGTCAGCATCGGGTTAGTGATGGCAGCCGGCCAGATGTGGGAATGGCGGTTCGTGCGGGGCTGGCGCTGGTATGTGGCAGGTGTCCTGCTGCTCCAGGTGTCGCTGATTCCGCTGACCGGCCTGTGGCCGGCCGCCTGGGTTGGCCGCTGGACTCTGGTGTTCGCAGCCTGGGCGACTCTCGCCCCCATTGCCGGGGCGGTCATCCTGGTCTACTCGGCGTGGTCAACGCCGGGGGTGGGCCTGCGGCGGCTCGTCCGGCAGCCTGAAGGCATCTAGCGCGAGGCCGCCATGTCTGAACTACCTTCCAGCGCCTCTCCCTCGTTGCAGAGATTCCCTCTCATGGCCCTGGCGCTGCTCGCGCTGTTGGCGGGGCTGTGGGGGGGCCTGTTGCGCATCGGTTGGGCATGGCCCGCGCATCCACCGCTGGTCATCGCCCACGGCCCTTTGATGGTGTGTGGCTTCCTGGGCACACTCATCGGCGTCGAGCGCGCCGTGGCGCTGGACCGCCGCTGGGCGTGGGCTGCGCCCGCTCTGGCCGCGCTCGGAACGCTGGCCCTGCTGGCGGGGGGCATCGGCTGGCTGGGGCCAATCTTGTTCAGCCTGAGCAGCGCGGCTCTCACGCTAATCTTCTTCGTGCCGCGCCGCCCGCTACACGCCTATAGCGCGACGATGGCGCTGGGGGCAGCGACATGGCTGGCAGGCAACCTGCTATGGCTGGCGGGGCTGCCCCTGTATCAGGTGACGCTGTGGTGGGCCATGTTCCTGGTGTTCACCATCGCTGGCGAGCGGCTCGAACTGAGCCGCGTATTGCGCCTGCCGCGCTCAGCCACCTGGCTATTCGCGGCTGTCGTCGCGGCGCTGCTGATAGGCCTGGTCGTGTCGGTGGTAGCGTATGGTCCTGGCGTGCGCCTGCTGGGCCTGGGGATGCTGCTGTTGGCGGGGTGGCTGGCGCGCTACGACATCGCCCGGCGCACGGTGCGCATGACCGGCCTGACACGCTACATTGCGGCCGCGCTGTTGTCGGGCTACGCCTGGCTGGCGGTAGCGGGCGTGTTGGCGCTGGTGGTGGGTGGCGTCCCCGCTGGCCCGCTGTACGACGCGACGCTGCACGCCGTATTCGTCGGCTTCGTCCTGGCGATGATCTTCGGCCACGCGCCTATCATCTTCCCCGCCGTGCTGCGCACGCCGCTGGCCTACACACCCTGGTTCTACGTGCCCCTGGCGCTGCTCAACGTGTCACTGCTGCTACGCATCGCCGCCGACCTGAGCGGCGCGTTCGAGGCGCGGCGGGTCGGCGGCTTGCTGAATGAGGTGGCGCTGCTGTTGTTCCTCGGAATGCTGGCCTGGTCTGCCTTGCGCGGGCGGCGCACGCGACCGACTACAAGCGCACCTCGCCCTCAGCCTTCCCAAAGTTGATGCGCGTGCCGTTGGCGAGGCTGACGCTGCGGCCCGGCTCCACGTCGTTGACCACGCCCTCGGCGGTGGTCGTCACCCACTTGACCCCCGACAGGTTCTTGAGGCCCCAGATGCCGGGGTTGGTAGGATGACGGGTGACCTCGGCCACGGGCGCGCTGAAATCGTATAGGCGGGCGTCGTCAACGTGGTGCGGGTAGAGTCTCGTATCGTGGTTGAGCATGACCGTGTTACGGTTCACCTGAAGGCGGAAGGGCAGCGCCAGGTCCTTGCCGCACGCCCAGCACGCGCCGGGTCGGCCACCGGACGCCTTGAGGGCGTCGGTGTCGTAGAAGTTCTCCGCGCCACAATTCCCACAGTACAGAACTGAATCGCGCAGGCGGACCATCGCCGCCCGCCACTCGCTCTCGCGGACGCGCCCATGCTGGGGGTCGCGGATGCCCTCGGTGAAGGCCTTCGTGAACAGGTCGCGGATGAACTGGGGGTAGATAGGCCAGAAGGCGATGGCGTTGTCGTGGTAGCCGGGCACGGGACGGTTGGAACTGTCCTGGGGGTCGAAGATGAACACCGGCTCGGTCCCGTAAAGCTTGTTCATGGCGGGCAGGTCGAGGCACTTGATGTCAAGCTCCTTACGGCCTTCCAGCGGGTGGTGAACCATCAGCATGTAGAATAGCAGCACGGCCAGGGAGAACAGGTCGGTCTGCGTGCTGGGCATGGCGTCACCGCGCACCACCTCAGGGGCCATGAAGCGCGGTGTGCCCAGGACGCCGGCCCGCGTCGCGCCCTCGACGCCGACGTTGTCGTTGTCGGCAATGAGGATGTCGCCCGTCTTGGGGTCGAAGAAGACGTTGCCGAAGGAGATGTCGCGGTAACACAGTCCCTTGGCATGGAGTTGCAGGAAGCTATCGGCGAGCTGGAAGCCTGCCGTGACCAGGGCGCGAAAGGTCGGCTCGACGCGCCGCTTCATCAGGTCCACGATGCTCTTGTAGCTGGCCGGCCGTAGCGGCATGATGTAGCCAAAGGCGGGCACACCCCCCGCCGAAGTCAGCTCCGACGGCCACAGAAAGCGGCCGTCGGGCGCGCCCTTCTTGACGACCAATTCCAGCGCGCCGCGCTGGTCGCGGGTTCCCGTTTGGGGGAAATACCACTTGAGGGCGACGGACTTACCATCAACGGTGGCGCGATACACTTCACCCTGGCCGCCGCCGCCGAGAAATGCATCGACACGAACATCCTTGCGGCTGGTGTCGGTCTTGACAGTCTGACCCAGTTTGAGAATCTGGTTCATGGGGCCTCTTCCTGAAGGCGGCCAGGGGCGATTGCCCCTGGCTACGATAGGCTGCGCCGTTGGCGCTCCGGCAGCTCCCAGGGCCAACGGCCTGCGCCATTGTAGCCAGGGCTATCGGCCCTGGTAGCCTATTCCTTGTTGCCTGTATGGCGCACCTGGCTACCGGCCTTGATGCGCCAGGCGGCGACGCGGTTGCCGCGCAGGTCGCAATCCTCGACGGAACCGTGGCCGTGTCGCTCGACCCAGATGCCGATATCGTTGCGCTGCACGCGGCACCGGCTCAGCGCGGGCGCGCCGCCGCCGATGATGAGGCCCTGGAAGGCATTGTCGCTGATGTCACAGTCCTCGAACACGCCGCGCCCGCCCCTATCCACCAGCACGCCAATCTCCAGGCCGTGGTGAATGCGGCAGCGGCGCAGCAGTGGGTTGGCGTCGTCGCTGACGTGGACGCCGTTGCGGCGACTGGCGCGCACCTCCGAGTCCTCCACCGTGCCTCCCGCCCCCGCCTCGAACAGCAGGCCGGTGTGGGCCGCGTCCTCGATGCGCAGGTGGCGCGCCACCAGTTCCGTGTCGCGGCCCGTCACGGCAATGGCCGCGCGCCCCCGCCCGCTAACGATGCCGTTCTCCAGCGTGACCTTGCCGCCCCCGATGGCAATGGTCGCGCCCGTGGTCTGTGTCCCGCCGCGCTCGAAGCGTAGTGAGCGCAGCGTGACGGGAGCGGTGATGTGCAGGCAAGGCGCATCGATAGCGCGGAGGGTGATCTGGGAGGCTGGTCCTTCGCCAACGATCTCCAGCGGCTTGTCGAGGCTCACCCGCCCGGCGTACTCGCCCGGCGCAACCCGGATGCGGCTGTGAGGCGGCGCGTTGCGGACGGCGTCGGCGAGGCCACGGTAGTGACCGCGGCCCCGGGCATCGACGATGATGGCTCCGGCGTCGCCCGGCGAGACAGTCGGCGTCGGTGTCTCACTCTCCAGGGCGTCGGCTTCCCATTCGGTGATCGCACCCAGAGCCAGCGCCCAGGAGACGACCGCCCAGCGGGCAAACGTGTCGGCGATGCCCAGGTTGTCGTGGAGACGCTGCCCCAGGCGGGCGATGAGCAGGGAGCGGGGCAGATCGTCGCTGGGGGCGCTCAGGTCGGCAGGCACGCGCTCGCGCAGCGCGCTCACCAGGAGATGGGCCTCGCGGCGACGCTCGCCACTCAGATCGCGCAGCAGCGCTTCGAAGCGGCGCGGGTCGTCGAGGATGGCCGCGCCCTGCTCAGCCAGCAGGACGCGCAGTTGGGCGCGGACGAAGGCCGGGTCGGGCGGGGTGGCGGGGCTGACGGCGGAAGGCAAGGTCATCGGTCGCCGCTGACATCCACCTGGCCCGCCGTGCCGGTCACGCGGCCCGATGCCCCGCACCACGGGCAGGTCAACTGGCCTTCCCTGCCGTCGTAGCACAGCACGCGCTTGCAGTGGCCGCAGCGCACGAGCTTGCGGGCGAAGCAGTGGGGACAGCCGGGGTAGTCGGGGTCAAAGCCAAACTTGCCCTCGATGCTGGCGCGGTCGTAGCCCTCGCGGCCGGCGGCCCCCTCCTGGATGGCGAAGGCCCAGTCGGCGATCCAGCGACCGGGCAGCTTCTCCTCGAAGCGCACGCCGAAGGGCTGCCGACTGAAGCGGCAGCGGGCGAGAACGACGACAACGTTGGGTCGGTCGGTCATAGGCGGCTCGCCAGGACGAGGGTGATGTCGTCGCCGCTGCCTGCTTCCGAGGCCTCGGCCAGCCAGGTTGGCAGGCTCGCCGCCACCCCATCCAGACCGTCGTCGCCAATCATGGTCAGCAGGTCGGCTCCGACTTGCAGGAAGCCTGCGTCGTCGCGGAAGGAGTTGGCATAGCCGTCGGTCGCCAGCAGCGCCAGGGCTGGCGGCAGCCCCGCCAGAGCAGTGAAGCCGATGCGCATGTCGCGCCAGGCGTCGTTCCCGGCCAGGGAGGTCGTCTCATTGGCGAACAGGCGGCTGTCGCCGGGCACGGGGCGCGTCACCGCGCCATCATCGCCGACGACCAGGATGTCGCCGTCGCCGAGCTGCAAGAAGAGCAGGAAGTCGGCGCTGAGCAGCGCGCTGAGCAGGGTCGCGCCATAGGTCAGGCGCGGCGTCGCCAGCACCCGCTCCCGTGACCGCGCGCCATCGCGCTCTTCCAGTCGGCCTAGCTCCTCGTCGGTAAGAGGGTGGTCGGCCAGGTCGGCGTCGACGGCCTCCTTCCAGCGCCGCTCGATCTCCTGGGGCAGGCGCTCCTCGGCGGCGCGCTTGACGGCTGACAGGCTCGGCAGGTCGCGCAGGCCGTCGGCGAACTCGGTCAGGGCCTCGGTAGCAGCCAGGACGGCCAGCGCCGCGCCCTGGTCGCTACGGAAACAGCGTGCGCTGCCGTGGCCGTCGGCGACAGCGATGATGACCGTCGCGCCGACGCCATCCCCGGGCAGCCAGCGCATAGCGTCCTGGTTGGGCAGGCCGCTGCGGGTATGGGATGCGCCCCTGACGCTACCGCCGACGATCTGCCATACCGGAGCGCGGATCGGGTCGAGCATGCCTCGCCCTTACCAGACGTCGCCCGGCGAGGCGGGGCCGGCGTTGGGGTCGGGGGGCGCGGGGATAGGCACGTTCGCGCCCCCCGCGTCGGCCGAGGTCTGGCTGGCGGGCGAGGACGCCGACTTGAGGACAGCGGTGGACACCCACTTGATGTAGTTGACCAGCGCCTCCGGGTTGTTGGCCTGCAACGGCTCTATCTCGGCGTTGCCGATGAACTCCTTGAGCACGTCCTTGTCGGCATCGTCGCCAATAGCGATGGCGATACGGACAGCCTTCTTGCCCCATGCCTGGTCCATCAAGGCGCGCAGGCCCATCTGGAAATCGTCAGTGGGCTGACCGTCGGAGATGAGGACGAGGACCGGCGGCAGGGCACGCTCGGTCATGGGTGGGATATGGAGTTGCTCGCCGACCATCGCCAGGGCCTTGCCCATGTCGGTCACGCCGCCCGCCTTGACGTCGGTCCACTTGAAGTCGGCGATGGGCGTTGGCTGCGAGATGGTCCACTGGGCGCCGCTAGAGAAGGCCAGGGCGCGGACGAGGACCTGGGCGTTGGGGTTCTCGTCCGCGACCTTCTGCATGTGGGGAATGGCGTCGCGGATGGCGAAGTTGAGGGCCTGGATCTTGTCGCCCGCCATGGAGCCGGATGCGTCGGCAATCCAGATGAAGTGCAGCGGGCGAGTCGCCAGCTCGCCGCCGGGTCGTTTAGCCATGCTGAGTACCTCCTGGCAGAATTATACTGCATAATCCATTACGTGCGTGAGCGTATGGGAGTTGCTTTGGGCCGCCCCGTGAGCGCCGATTGTCATGCCGAGCTTGGCGAGGCATCTCTGCCCTGGTTGCCGCCGCGACCCCTCCGCAGCCTGCCCTGAGCGACAGCGAACGGGACGGGGTGACAGTCGATGCTGCTCCACGTGGGGCTGCGCATGTGACGCAGCTACAGCAACTTGTAGAAGATGACAGTGGCGTCGCGGCCGCCGTCGCCGTTGAGGGCATACTGCGGAATGACGCCTGCTCGCGTGTAGCCCAGACGGGTGTAGAGGCGCTCGGCGTCGTCGCCCTGGCGGGTGTCCAGCACCAGCAGGCTGCGCTCGCGGGCGCGGGCCGCCTCTTCCAGGGCGAGCATGAGGGCGTGGGCGATGCCGCGCCGCCGGTAGTCGGTACGAACCAGTACCTTCTGAACCTCGGCGCGGTGGCGGCCGTTGGGGCGCGACTCCAGGGCCAGCTGCCCGCCGCCGACGACGTGGCCTTCCTCCAGGGCGACGATGAGGACGCGCTGGCCCGCCGTCAGGTCGCCGATGATTCTGTCCCAGTAGGCATGGGCCTCGCCGTCGGCCAGGGGCGGCAGAAAGCCCACCGACGCACCATTGTCCACAGCGTCGCGTAGCAAGGCCACCAGATCGGGGAACAGGGCGCGGGCACGAGCGGCAGTCAGCATCTCAAGCGGCATCAGCGGCGGCTCCCTGGTAGCGAATGATGCGGCAGGCGGTGGGAAGGTCGGGCCAGACGCCCGCGCCGACGCCCGCCACGAGAGCCGCGCCGTAGGCGGCCTCCTCGGCGTGGGTGGGCAGAGACAGGGGCAGGCCGAAGGCATCGGCGACCAGGGCGCGCAGCACGGAGTTCTCGCGCTGGCCGTTGCCCGCGCCGACGAGACGCTGCGGCGGATCGGAAAGCAGGGCCGCTATGGGAGCGTAGCCCTCACGATAGCTGCGGGCCATACCCTCCAGGAAGGCACGCACCAGGTGGGCAGGAGTGAAGTTGGTATCCGACACGCCGCTGATCACACCGCGCCGGGTCGGGTCGTCGCGACTGCCCGACAGGTACGGCTCGACGCGCAGGCCTCCTGCGCCGGGCGCAACACTGGCAGCCAGGGCGTTCATCGCAGTGTAGAGGCTCGCCGGGTCGGCCCCGTCGAACAGGTCACGGCCCATGGCGCGGAAGAAGCGTTCGAGCAGGGCATAGACGCGGCCGCCAAGCAGGCCCGCGTTGACCAGCAGATTGCCGCCGCGAGGGTAGGGGCGGTTTTCCAGGGGCGGCGCATGGTAGAAATTGGGACTATAGCGAGCCACCTGCGCCCCCGTACCGACGTTGACGAAGACCGTGGCGTCTCTGTCGGCGACACTGCCGACGTAGCCCGCCTGATGGTCGCCGAGGCCGACGTAGATGGGCAGGCCGGGCGGGAGGCCCACCACGGCAGCCATCGCCGCGCTCAGGCCACCCAGCGGGTCGCCCGCCTCGGCGATGGTCGGGAACAAGGCGCGGGGCAGACCGAGGGCGGCGATGGCCTCGTCGTCCCAGGTGCGGCGAGAGACATCGAAGAGACCGCTGCCGGCGGCCTGGGTGGGGTCGGTGGCAAGCTGGCCGCCGGTCAGGCGTGCGGCCAGGTAGTCGGTGATGAACAGGGCCGTGCCGTGGGCCGGCAGGGCATTGTTCTCACGCAGCCAGTACAGGGTGAGGCCCAGGAAGCCGGGCACGAGGACGCAGCCCGCCCGCGCGGCGGCGTCAGGGCCGAGGCGTCGCTTCGCCCCCTCCAGCCAGGTCTCGCCGTCGGGGGCGAGATCGGCGGCGCGGCGGTCCTGCCAGTTGATGTAGGGTGTCAGCGGGCGCATGTCGCCGGTGGCGACCAGGCCGCCGTGCTGCGCGCCGGTCAGGGCCAGGCCGACCACGTCGCGCCGCCGGTCGCCAAGCCCGTCGGCCAGACGGCGCAGGGTGGCAAAGGCCTGGGCGGCGATGCGGTCGGCGTCCCACTCGGAACGGCCGCGCGCCCTGTCAGCCGCCGGGGTGGTCTCGGCGTCGACGCGGACCGAGGCGCGCAGGGCGACGCCGCCCGTGGCCGTGTCAAGGGCCAGGGCAGTGGTGGAGGTCGTGCCAACGTCGAGACCCAGGGTAAGGAGCATGGGTCAGGGCACGCTCTCGAAGATGCGCTCGATGCCCTGGCTGGGGCGCGCCTCCGTGGCGTCGATGGCGTCCCCCTTGGCGCTGGCGCTGAAAGTGACGATGCGGTAGAAGCGCGCCACCCCGAAGTTAGCCTCGTCGCGCGGCAAGCCGTAGACGCGCACCCACCAACCATAGTCAACGCCGAGCGCAACTTCGCTGGGCTGTGCGGTCAGGGTATAGGCCTCATTCTCGCCGACCTGCGGGCCGAGATACACCCCCCTCCCCGTCATGGGGTCCAGCAACTGCCAGGCATAGCTGTCGCCGGCAACCCCGCGTCGATCCCAGGCGAAGGTGGCCGGCAGGCTCACCGTGATGCCGCTCAACGGGGAGCGCAGGGGAATGTTGGTGATATCGAAGGGACTCATATTCTCCCGCGTGCCCGTCGCATAGCTGTAGAGACGCGCCGTTCCGTAACCGCTGAGGCGCGTGTCGCTGACTTCGGCGTTAGGATACAGCACGTAGTACAACTGCTCAGCCCCCAGTCCGGCGGCGTTGGCGAACAGGTACGTCCCGTCAGCGGCAGTCCTCGTCTCGGCAGCAGTGGCCCAATTGACGCCGTCGAAGTGGCGCAGGCGCAGCAACACGTTTGCGGCGGGCGCGCCCTTGTCAGTGACGCGGCCACCGATACCCGGCGGCGGTGGGTTGTAGTCCAGAGGGACGACATTGCTGAGTGTCAGGCCCACGGCGTTCACGGCGTAGACGGCAAAGTAGTGGAGACCGCGCGGTGGCATCTGTGTGAATGACAGCGCCGCGCCCCGGTACAGCACGACCGGGTTCGCCATATCAGGCGTCGCCGCTTGCAGGGCGATGTAGCCTGTCGCGTTGGGGGCCGCGGTCCACGACAGGGTCATGGCCCCGCCCAGGACCAGCCCGATGGCTAATTCGGGCGCGCCTGGCGCGCCCGGCGCGCGCCGCGCCAGGTAGGGAAGATACTGCTTGTACTCCGGCGTCGCCGTCGCCGTGGGCGTGGCGGTCACGGTCGGCGTGGCGGTAGGGGTCGGGGTAGCGGTCAGGGTCGGCGTCGGCGTGGTCGTCGCACTCTGCTGGACAATGATCAGCGGGCCGCCGTTGCGGTCGGTGATGGTCGAGATGGTGTAGCCGCCGTAGGGGCAACCGCCCGGACCCGCCACCTGCCGCACGTGGGCCGTCACGGTCAGCGCGTTGGTCGCGTTGGGGGCCAGGTCGATGGTGACGAGGGCCGGGTTCATGACGCCAAACGTGCCTGTCGTGGTGTAGACGCCTGTCTGCGTCGTGACGGTCACGGCGTCGCCGTTGCCGATGGCGACGCGAATCGTCTGGGTGAGCAGGTCGGTGGGCGAGATGACGGGATCGACCCATAGCGGCTCTGGGGTAGCCATCGGGCACACGGTCGGTGTGGCGGTGGGCGTCGCCGTGGGCGTGGCGGTCGGGGTAGCGGTCAGGGTCGGCGTGGGCGTGGTCGTCGCACTCTGCTGGACAATGATCAGCGGGCCGCCGTTGCGGTCGGTGATGGTCGAGATGGTGTAGCCGCCGTAGGGGCAACCGCCCGGACCCGCCACCTGCCGCACGTGGGCCGTCACGGTCAGCGCGTTGGTCGCGTTGGGGGCCAGGTCGATGGTGACGAGGGCCGGGTTCATGACGCCAAACGTGCCTGTCGTGGTGTAGACGCCTGTCTGCGTCGTGACGGTCACGGCGTCGCCGTTGCCGATGGCGACGCGAATCGTCTGGGTGAGCAGGTCGGTGGGCGAGATGACGGGATCGACCCATAGCGGCTCTGGGGTAGCCATCGGGCACACGGTCGGTGTGGCGGTGGGGGTTTCAGTCGGGTCGCCCTGAGCCAACAGGAGTGGCGAGGTGTCGAGGGTAAGAGCGATTGCGCCCGTCAGCAGGGCAACTGCTAACAAGATACTCCAGGTCATGCGTCGCATACAGGTCCCTTCCTTCGTCATCGGCGGCAGACAGTGTGTCGATATTATAGAGACGCTGGCCGTCGCGCCAAAGACACGGCGAGCGACTTTGACATTCCACCTGGATGGATGTATAACCCGGCTAAGGAGCAACAAGGACCAACATGACGCAAGCTGTGTCGGAGTCTGAGACAGGGCCACGCTGGGCACGCCGCTACGACCCCGGCGTGCCATTCCACCTGGACTACCCGCGCGCGCCGCTCTACGAGTTGCAGGACCAGGCGGCGGCGCGTGCGCCCGAGGCCGCCTGCTGCCGCTTCTTCGGTCGCCGCTTCACCTTTCGCCAGGTCAAGGAGGCCTCAGACCGACTGGCCGCGTCGCTACGCGCCCAGGGCTTGCAGCCCGGTGAGCGGGTTGCGCTGCTCCTCCCCAACTCGCCCCAATTCATCCTCGCTTACTATGGGTTGCTCAAGGCCGGGGCGGTCATCGTGCCCCTCAATCCCTTGTACACCGAAAAGGAACTGGCGTTCCACTTTACCGACTCGGGCGCGGCGACCGTCATCACCATTCCCCTGTTCATCGACAAGGTAGCCCCGCTGGTGGGAAGCACACCGCTACGGCGGGTCGTCTACGCCCGCCTGGCCGACTATCTGCCCTTCCCGCTCAACCTGGCGCAGGGCATCCAGGAGGGACGGCTGCTGCGAGCGGCTCGCGGCGCGGCCTTCGTTGACCTGAAGACCTTGCTGGCATCGCCCCTGCCCGACGACTATCGTCCTGCGCCGGTAGACCCCGACAGCATGGCCCTGCTCATCTACAGCGGCGGCACGACGGGCGTCGCCAAGGGCATCATGCTATCCCACTTCGCCTGTGTCGCCAATGCCCACCAGATCGCCGCCTGGGGCCAGTTGGACGCCTCGCAGCGGGTACTGGCGGTGCTGCCCCTGTTCCACGGCTTCGGCATGAGCGTCACCATGAACGCGCCCATGCTCGTCGGCGGCGAGACGGTGCTGCTGCCGCGCTTCAAGGCGCGTGACGTGGTCAAGGCCATCCAGAAGGAGAAGCCAACCTTTTTCATTGGCGTGCCAACCATGTTCGTCGCCTTCAGCAACCTGCCCGACATCGCACGCTACGACCTGAGCAGCCTCAAGGGCATCTTCGTCGGGGCCGCGCCCCTGACGCAAGCCATCAAGGCCGATTTCGAGGCCAAGACAGGGGCGCGCATGATCGAGGGCTACGGTCTGACGGAGGCGGTGACGGCCATCATGGCTAACCCGTACCGGGGCCAGCACAAGATCGGCAGCATCGGCATCCCCTTCCCCGACGTGGACATGAGGATTGTCAGCCTGGACGATGGGCGCGATCTACCGCCCGGCGAGTTGGGTGAGATCGTGCTGACCAGTCCGACGCTCATGCTCGGCTACTATAACCAGCCGGAGGAGACGGCCAAAACCCTGGTCGACGGCTGGCTGTACACGGGTGACATCGGCCGCATGGACGAGGATGGCTACTTCTACATCACGGACCGCAAAAAGGAACTCATCATCGTCGGCGGCTTCAACGTCTTCCCCCGCGAGATCGACGAGTTGATCTACCAGCACCCCAAGGTCAAGGAGGGCATCGCGGTCGGCGTGCCCGACGCTTACAAGGGCGAGCGCATCAAGGTGTTCCTGGTGCTCAAGGACGGCGAGGCGGCCACCGAGGCCGAGATGCTGAGCTATTTCCGCGAGCATCTGACGGGATACAAGGTTCCCTCCGAGGTGGAGTTCCGCACCGAGCTACCCAAGAGCATGATTGGCAAGATTCTGCGGCGGCAGTTGCGGGAGGAAGAGGTGCAGAATGCGCGGCGGTGATATCGTAGCGGCGGTTCTCCAGGCCCAGGATGTGCCCTTCGTCTTTACCCTGGTGGGCGGGCACATCTCGCCCATCCTGGTCGGGGCGAAGGCGCGCGGCATCCGCGTCGTGGACACGCGCCACGAGGCGACGGCCGTCTTCGCCGCCGACGCGGTGGCGCGGCTGACCGGCCGCCCCGGCGTGGCGGCGGTCACCGCTGGGCCCGGCGTGACCAACACCATCACCGCCGTCAAGAATGCCCAGCTGGCCCAATCGCCGCTGGTGCTTATCGGCGGCGCGGCCCCCACGGCATTGCAGGGCCGGGGCGCGCTGCAAGACATCGACCAGATGTCCATCATGCAGCCCATCACCAAGTGGGCGACGCGGGTCCGCCGGGTGCGCGATCTGGCGACGAGCCTGGAGGAGGCCTTCCGCCAGGCAATGCGTGACGTGCCAGGGCCGGTCTTTATCGAGATGCCCATCGACTTGCTGTACGATGAGGCCCTCATTCGGCAATGGTATGGCGTGAAGCCCGGCGGGCGGTCGCTGGGCGAGCGGGCCGTCCAGCTCTACCTGAGACGTCACGTCAACCAGATCTTCAGCGGCGCGGACAAGGCCGAGATCGGGCCGCGCATCGAGGTTACGCCCACTGCCCCTCACGCGGGCGACGTGCGCCGCGTGGCGGCGGCGCTGGCGAAGGCGCGGCGGCCGGTGCTGCTCATCGGCAGCCAGGCCACCCTCGACGCCCCCCAAGTCGCGGCGCTGGCGGCGGCGGTAGAGCGCATCGGCGCGCCGGTGTATCTGTCAGGCATGGCGCGCGGCCTGCTGGGACGTGACCACGCCTTGCAACTGCGCCACCAGCGGCGCACCGCCCTTAAGGAAGCCGATCTGGTCCTGCTGGCGGGCGTGCCGGCCGACTTCCGCCTCGACTACGGGCGGCACATCGGCCGCAAAGCGGTCTACGTGGCGGTGAATCGCAGCCAGACGGACCTGGTCAAGAATCGCAAGCCCACGATTGGCGTGGCGGCTGACCCTGCCCTCTTCCTGCGCGCCCTGGCCGCCGCATCCCCCGCCACGACGCCCTGGGCAGAGTGGCACGCCGCCCTCCGACAGCGCGACGCTGCCCGCGACACCGAAGTCGCCGAGCAGGCAGCGCAGCCGACAGAGTACGTGAACCCGCTGCATCTCCTGCGCCAGGTGGACAAGGCGCTGGCCCCGAATGCCGTCATCGTCGCTGATGGTGGCGACTTCGTCGGCTCGGCGGCGTACACCGTTCGCCCGACGGGGCCGCTGACGTGGCTCGATCCGGGCGCCTTTGGCACGCTGGGGGTGGGGGCAGGGTTCGCGTTGGGAGCGAAGCTGGTCCACCCCGAGGCCGAGGTGTGGATTCTCTTTGGCGATGGCTCGGTGGGCTACAGTCTGACCGAGTTCGATACCTTCGCGCGCCACGGCGTGCCAATTATCGCGGTGGTGGGGAATGATGCGTCGTGGGCCCAAATCGCCCGCGATCAGGTCGAGCTGCTGGGCGACGACGTGGCGACGGTCCTGGCGCGCACGGCATACCAGTGCGTCGCCGAGGGCTTTGGCGCGGCGGGGCTGGCGATTCAGACCCCTGCCGACGTTGATGCGGCCCTGGCCCAGGCCAAAGCCGCCGCCGCGGCCGGGCAGCCTGTGCTGGTGAACGCGCTGCTGGGAAAGTCGGACTTCCGCAAGGGGTCCATCTCGATGTGAGGAGGTAGCGAAGCGTGGCTGCTGGTGGCTGTTGTGCGGGGCGGGTCGTTGCGGGGCTGATTGCCCTCGTCCTGTTCGCCTGCATCGCGGGGGTGGCCTTCTACCGGGTGTCGCAGCGCGATCGCGAGGCGGCTCTGGCGGCCGCCGCCCCGACGCCCACCGCGACGCCCGATATTCCCGCCCTCAACGCCTTCCCGCCGGGCGTCACGCCAGCGCCAGGCGCAGCGCCGCCCGCGTCGGCAGGCGCTCCACCCACCACGGCGGGGACAAGCCCCAACGGCAACCCCACCACGCCCGGCTGGGGGTTGTGGACGCCGACGCCCGCGCCACCACCCCCGGCCGCCACTCCCCCTGCGGCGGCCCCCCAGGCGGCCCCGCCCCCCGGTGCAACTCCAGGCTCATCCCCTCCCGGCGCGTGGTATCCTCCGCCTGGCCCCATCCCGTGGTATGGGCCGTGGCTCATCAATGGCAAGTATGTCTGGTGGCAGGGCGGCTGGTATCCGTGGCCGCCGCCCGGCCATCCCGGCGGCGGCTGGCCCGCCCCGGCGCCAACCCGCCCCCCTGGCGCGCTGCCCTTCGGCATGTTGCCGGGCTATCGATGCGCCGACGGCTTCTACATTGAGCGCGGACAGGGCGACTGGCAATGGCCATTGGGGCGCTACGTTGTGGACGGCGAGACCATCACCGACCGCCTGGGCGGCCCTGGCAACCGGCCCACTGTTCACACCGGCTGCAAACCCGTACCGTAATTTCGGGGGTAGCTCGAAGCGCTGCGCTATGCAAAGGCCCTATCGGTCGCCGGGACCGGTAGGGCCTTCGGCATGGTCACTCATTGGGAACGCTCACGGCGGTGGCATAGATCGCTCGAATCGCCTCGCGCGCGCGCGCCTCTCGCCTCGCCAGCCATTCGTGGTCCTGATGGCTGCGGACGATAATGTCGCGCACCTCGGTGGGCGAGTCCGTCACGACGAGCAAGTCCAGGTCCGCCGCCGAGACCTTGGCCTCAACGAGCAGGGTGGAGCGCACCCAGTCAAGCAGGCCGGCCCAAAAGCGGGAGCCGAACAGAATCACGGGGAAGTTTTCGATCTTGCCAGTCTGGATGAGGGTAAGGGCCTCGAACAGCTCGTCGAGGGTGCCGAAGCCGCCGGGGAAGATGACGAAGGCCTCGGCATACTTGACGAACATGGTCTTGCGCACGAAGAAGTAATGGAACTCGATGCCCATGTCCACGTAGGGGTTGATGCCCTGCTCGAAGGGCAGCTGAATGTTCAGACCAACCGATTGGGCGTTGGCCGCCCGCGCCCCTCGATTGCCGGCCTCCATGATACCAGGGCCGCCGCCGGTGATGATGGTGAAGCCCGCCTCGCCCAGTAGCCGCGCGACCTCCATCGCCTGGGCATATATTGGATCGTGGGCTGCTACCCGCGCTGACCCGAACAGGGTGACGGCGGGGCCGAGACCGGCCAGGGTATCAAAGCCGTCGACAAACTCGCTCTGGATACGTAGCACGCGCCACGGGTCCGTATGGGTGAACAACGCCTGGTCTGACCGGGGGCTTTGCAGGAGCTGCTGATCCTCGGTGGGCTTGCCGGTGCGGGCAGCGCGGTTGAGGGAGGGACTGTCAATGTAACCTGTCTCGCTCGATGACAATGAGGATGGGGAGGACATACATTTCACCTCGTGTGCGACAGGGGCGCGGCCGATAGCCGTGCCCCTGTCAATTATAGCGATGCTGGCGCCGGATGCGACGCCCTGGCTATGCAGTGGATGGGGGCGTCAGGGTCAGGGGGACTGCCTTGCCCCACGCCTGGGAGTGGCGCAGATGCTTGATACTGTCGAAATCGCTGGCACGCAGGATGGTGTCCAGGTTGTCGATGTCGAGCAGCGGGCCGAAGTAGTGATAGTCGGGGCCGCTGGGGACGTACAGGCCGCCGTCGGGCAGGACCAGCACGTACAGGCGGTCGAGGACGGCGGTGGACAGGCAGTTGATGCGGATGCCGAACTCCCGCGACCGCACCGCGTCGACCATCGCCTCCCAGTCCCCGTCGGGGACGAGCAGCCCATCCCAGTCGCACGGCTCCCAGGCGCGGGGGAAGACCTGGAACACGTTGTAGAAGACTCGGTTGTTGGCCGTCGAAGCCCACGCCTCGGCCAGGGCAGCGATGTTCACGATGTCGCTGAGGTTGTGGCGGGTGGCGGGGGTGCACAGCTTGACGTCGATGTCGGGGTAGTCGCCCAACAGGTCGAGGGCGTCGAGAATGGCGGCAAGATGCCCTGGCCGCTTGGTGAGAGCATTGAGGGCCTCGGTCGAACCGTCGAGGGGCAGGGAGACCAGGGCGATGCAGCCGCGCGTCGCTTCGAGAAGGTCGCGCGTCAGGCGGTCGCCGGTCGTGGAGACGGCTACCTCCAGGCCAATGCGGTGGGCATGCTGAATGAGCGTCGTAATGTCGCGGCGCAGCAATGGATCGCCGCCGGTGAATACGATCCGCCGCACGCCGAAAGCGCGCACCCGTTCAATGATGGCCACGGCGTGGGCTGTGTCGACGGCCGTCATACGACGCGGCGGCCCCCAGCAATAGGGGCACTCCTGGGTGCAGGCAGCCGTCACGTGGAAATCGAGGGTCGAGACAAAGTTGCTCATGCGCGCCTCCCCTCCCTGTTCTTCGCTGCGCTCAGGCCAATCCAATACTGGCGTAACGTTCTCTTTGCTTGCTCCTTACCACGTATCTTTCTTTTTCATTCGCCCATGTGAGTTTCGCTCAAGATCCTGGTCATAAGCGAGGCGAAGGTCGCCGGTTCCTCGAACAAGGGGCGATGGCCCGAATGTTCGAAGACAATCATCTCCTTTGATGGCGCCTGGAGCATTTCGAACCACCGGTTAGCTGGGACAGCCCGGCCCCTGGCCTCGTGGCGACCAATCACTATGTACGCGGGGACATCGAGGGTGGGGACATCGCGGCGGAAGTCGGTGTTCTGGAGCTGGGGGTAGAGGACCGAGAATGTATCGAGAAATGCCCGCAATCCATTGATTCGGTCCATCAGTGAGTTTTCAGGCACGAGAAGGTTACCCGGCATCTCCTTACTCGTGTCAAGTTCCGGATAGCGATTCCAGTCGTGCTCATGAGAGAGCGCAGGCTCGTAATCGAGGAGGTCATCGTAGGGCGGAGGCCCGTTCTGGCGCAATGTGGCGACAAGAGCGTCGTTGCCGACCCGCTCCGCCCACGCCAGTGTGTCCTCGTAGAACATGATGTCCGTTTCCAGCGGGCTGACCATCTGCCCGGTACCCACGTAGGCATGGAACAGCTCAGGGCGCTGTTGCACGGCGAGCACACTAAGGATGGTGCCCCACGAGTTGCCCACTATATATACCTTGTCCTCGTCGAACCGGTTCCGCAGGTAGTTGACCACCTCGATGGTATCGCTCACCATCTGATCGAGGGTCAATGTCTCCACCGGGTCGAGGGCCGAATAGGACTTGCCCGCGCCACGTTGCTCCCAGGTGACCACCACGAAGTCCTGCTCGAGAGCGACATCGGCACGCATGGCCCCGAGGTCTGTACCCCCAGGCCCGCCGGCCAGGTACAGCAGGACAGGGTTTTCGATGCTCCTTCCCCGAATCATCATGGCCTGGTCATGACCACCTATCGGGACGGCGATCACCTCGGCAATGCTGTGCGGCAGGAGTCTGCCATCGGGGCCGACGACCGGGTGAGTGGTGGCAGGGCGGGCGACAAAGACGACAACCACCACCAACGCCAGGGTAGCAAGGCCGGTGAGCGTCCAGCCCACGGCTCCCATCGTGGCCGACGCATCTCTCCCAAGACGAGCCGCCAGCCAGACTCCGTAGACTGCACCCAACATCATCGGCGCCAGGACGAGCACACCGTGAACCAGGCGTCCCACGACGAAGGCGATGATACCATACGTCGAACCGAGGTGGATACCGTCCACAGTGGGACCAACCATCCCCAGGCGGGCGAGTTCAAACACAACGGCAAATACGGCCGGTGTGACCAGGATGCTCCAACGGCTACCCATGACGAGTCCGGCCAGCACGCCGATAGCGAGGGCGACCGCCATTGACGCCAGCGCCTGGGACGTCGTCACGGGGCCGCGAGGGGTCAGCCAGGCGCTGATCAACCCGGCGCCAGCCGCCAACCCGGCTGCGGCGGCCAGCCCAATTCGCCAGTCCGACCAGACGGTCTCCAATATTGCACGCATGCTGCGCCTCCCTTCGTTCGCCGGTTTGCGCTACCTGTGACTTTCCCTATCACTCCTACACGCCTCGCCGTGGCAAACCCACCGGCATGGTCCGCAGCGCGTACGGCGAGGGTGACGCCCAGAATGCCTGAAGTGTGGGCTACTGCCATTCTAATCCCGCGGCGCAGCCCTGCGCAGCACAGGGCGATACCAGGGCGTGAAGGTTTCGCTACCCTGGGCCTGAATCCTGCTCCAGCCATTGACGCCTACATTCAGATGGAGTATACTATAATCGAGTGCATAGTAGGGATTGGTATACACATGGCCTCACCAACGAAAGCATCAAGCGGGGAGCGACGGGAACAGATTCTACACGCGGCGCGCAGCCTGTTGGCCGAGCGTGGCTCACCGGCGGACATCAGCGTCCAGGCGGTCGCGGCGCGGGCGGGCACGACCAAGGTCACAATCTACCGCTACTTCGCGGACAAGGACGCCCTGTTCGCCGAAGCCGCTGCCCTGGGTGACGCCGCCGAGCTACTGGGGCGGCGCGAGCAAGTTGTCGACGCGGCGCTGCGGCTGCTGCCCCAGTATGGCTTGCACGGCCTCACGATGGAGCGCATCGCCGAAGAAGCGGGCGTCAGCCCCGCGACCCTCTATTGGCACTTCGAGAACAAGTACGACCTGTTGGCCGCGATGGTCGAGCGCGCCGTGGGGTACATCGACATCCTGAGCCTCTTCCCACCCGGTCCCATCGAGGATGCCGATACCTTTGTCCAGACCCTATTGCCGCCCATCCTGCACCTCCTGGAGGAGCGCCTGGCGCTCCTGCCGACGGTGATGGCCGAGATGTCCAGCCACCCCGAAC
>CAZJJF010000008.1:0-24664 GCA_964546245.1 uncultured Anaerolineales bacterium | reverse complement strand
GGGGGCGGCGCTGAGGTTGGCTGGCAAGGCGCGGGACCACAGCCGCCGCGCTTGACGAGCGCAGCCCCGCTGGGGCTGAGGCGCAGCAGGTTTGGTATTAGCGCGGCGCGGCGTTTGGCTGTAGCGCGCCAGGATGACTATACTCACATAGTCCCCGTGCGGGGCGCAGGGGCTATGCCGAAGGGGGATAGAGGGATGATGAGCGAGCGCGGCGTGGATGTCATCATTGCTGGCGGTGGCCTGGCGGGCCTGGCGGCGGCCAAGCGGCTGGTGGATGCGGGGTTGCGGGTCGATCTCTACGAGAAGCGGCCTCTGCTCGGCGGCAAGGTGTCGTCATGGAAGGACGCCGACGGCGACTGGATCGAGACAGGCCTGCATGTCTTCTTCGGCGCATACGAAGAAATCTATGACCTCATGCGTGAGTTGGGGATTTACGACAACATTCTGTGGAAGGAGCATGTGCTAACGTACACCCTCGACGAGGGTGAGCGTTTCGAGTTCCGCACGCTGCCCCTTCCGTCACCGGCCCATTTGTTGCCTGCCGTCTTCCAGAACCGCTACTTCGGTTGGGGCGACAAGCTGTCGCTGCTACGCGCCCTGTATCCGATGCTCTTCGGCGGCGAGGCGTACTATGCCCGGCAGGACGCCATCACCTATCGCGAGTGGCATCTGGGGCAGGGTATCTCCGAGAAGTTGCTGAGCAAGATGTTCCTGCCTATGACCCTGGCGTTGAAGTTCCTGCCGCCCCAGGACATCTCGGCCCGCATCGTGCTGGACGTGTCGGGATTGTTCTTGCGCCAGGAGAAGGCGTCGCAGATGGGCTTTCTCAAGGGGTCGCCCCAAGAGTATCTGATTGGCCCCCTGGCCGACTACGTGATCGCCCACGGCGGTCGCATTCATACTGGGGCAGCGGTCAGCCGCGTGCTGCTCAACGATGATGAGTCGGTGGCCGGCCTGGAGATGCAGGCCGGCGTCACGGTCACGGCGGACAACTATCTGTTCGCGTTGCCTATCCACAAGCTCAATCAGCTCATCCCCGAGGCATGGCGCGCCCGCTACCCGGTCTTCGCCAATCTCAAGCGGTTCGAGGGCGTGCCGGTTATCACCGTTCAACTCTGGCTAGACCGCCAGGTAACAGGCATCGACAACATCCTGTTTTGCCCCGATGGCCATATTCCTGTCTACGCCGATATGGGCAATACCACGCCTGACTACTACTACAGCGGGAGGTCGCGCCTGGAGGTCGTGCTGGCCCCGGCGAGGGACTATATCAGGCAGCCCGATGAGGCGATTGTGGCGAAGGTGTGGGGCGATGTCCAGCGCATGTTGCCGGATACCGCCCGCGATGCCTGCGTGGTGAAGTCGACCGTGGTGCGAGTGCCGCAGTCAGTGTACTGGCCCAGGCCGGGTCTCGACAAGTATCGCCCTACCCAGGCGACACCCATCCCCAACTTCTTCCTGGCGGGCGGCTACACCCAGCAGCGGTTCTATGACAGCATGGAGGGCGCGGTGTCGAGCGGCCGCCGCGCGGCAGATGCCTTGCTGGGCGCGCTGCGTGTCAGGCCGGTTTCGTCGCCTCCGCCCTCGCGCCCGCGACCAACCCTTGATAGCGCGCTGATTACGGTTCCGTAAGCCGTCGCGTGAGGAGCTGCGCGTGCCCCAGGACCGCCTGGTGATGCCGTCGGCCTTCTGGCCGCATACGACGCCTGTGAGCCTCGACGCCGCCTATGAGGCGTGTCGGCGCATCACTCAGGTACACTCGCGCAGCTTCTATCTGACATCTGGCCTGTTGCCGGCCGATATGCGGCGGGCCGTGCGCGCCTTTTATGCCTTCTGCCGCCGCTCCGATGATCTGGTGGATGTGGCTGACGTGGATCACGGCTATTCCCTGGACGGCTGGACGGCAGTAGCCCGCTTGTTGACACCGCCGCCCGATGATGCGGTGCTGGTGGCCTGGGCGGATGTTCGACGGCGCTACCGTATCCCGCAAGAGTACCCCGACGACCTGCTGAAAGGGGTACGCATGGACCTGATCATCAACCGCTACGAAACCTTCGATGACCTGTGGTTGTATTGCTATCGGGTGGCGGCGACCGTTGGTCTGGTCAGCATGCATATCACCGGGTTTCGCTCAGCGGAGGCGATTCCGTATGCTATCAAGGCCGGAGTCGCCTTACAGCTAACTAATATCCTCCGCGATGTCGGCGAGGATGCCAGGCGGGGCCGTATTTATCTCCCTCAGGAGGACTTGCGCCGCTTTGGTTACGCTGACGAGGACTTGCGCCAGGGCATCATCGACGACCGCCTCCGGAAGCTCATGGAGTTTGAGATGCGTCGCGCGGAAGCCCTTTACAACGAGGGTTTGCTGGGGTTGCGCTACCTGTCGGACGAGGGCCGCTTTGCCATCGCGGCGGCCATCAAGATGTATCGCGCCATCCTGGATAGGATTCGTTGCAACGGCTACGACGTGTTCAACCGTCGCGCCTATCTGTCGACGCCCAACAAGCTGCTGATGCTGCCGGGTATCTGGTGGCAGTGCCGGCGCATGCAGTGAATCTGGGGCTGGCAGGGTAGAGCCGGCCGTCGCACAGTCGCAACACGCAGTCTATAGAGGATTACCGTGGCCGCCACGCCCCCGACTGCCAGCCATCGAATGCCTGCCGTGCCTGCCTCGTCCTGGCGATGGTGGCCGGCCGATGTCGTCCTGGGCTTCATGCTTAGCGGCCTGCTGGTTGGCCCTGTGTTCTCCGCTGCTGGTGGGCCGCTGCTTGGCCCCATCGGCGCGTGGGTGTACTGGCTTGGCCTGGCTATCTGCCCCGAGCCGCTCCACCACTTCCCGCAGTTAGCAGGCCACACCGCCATTGTCTGTACCCGTTGCCTGTTCGCGATTTTGGGCCTGGTGATGGTGCGTTGGCTCTATGCTCGCCCGCAGCGGCTCAAGGGCTGGTGGGCGGCGTGGGGCTGGCCCCAACGGCTGGCGGTGGCCCTGTCCATCCTGGCCCTATGGCAGCTGGACGTCCACGCTGGCTACGCCGGCTGGTGGGACTCCGTGCCCTGGGTGCAGGCCCTGAGCGGGGCGCTCGTCGGCCTGGTCATTGGCCTGCTCGTGTATCCGGTTCTGGTGTGGCTCTCAGGCCGCTTCGCCGAGCGCCGAGTCTAGCCGGGCTAATGTCGTGGCCGCTTGTCGGTGGTCCGTGGTCAGTTCCATCATTAGACGTCACCCCTACCCCTGGCTATAATTTCTGAAGACCCTCACCCGCCGCGCCGAAGGATGGGGAGTTCACCATGCTGTTCTGGCTCTGCATTGGGGTCGTGATTGCTCAGGCAGTCTTCGCTGTGCTCTCGCTGCGGCATTACACTGCCCTGCCGCTGGTGCCGACGGTCCCCCGGCGCGCGGGCATGCCACGGGTTTCCATCATCATACCCGCTCGCAACGAGGCCCCGAACCTGGGGCGACTCCTCGCCTCCCTCATCAACCTGGACTATGGCAGCTACGAAGTCATCGTTGTCGACGACGACTCAGCGGACGCTACCCACTATATTGCGGGTGAGTTCGACGCCATTCTGATTCGGAGCGGCGGCCCGCCGCCGGGCTGGACCGGCAAGGCCTATGCGTGCTACCTGGGCGCGCTGGCCGCCACGGGCGACTGGCTGTTGTTCACGGATGCCGATACCGAGCACTCGCCCCTGTCTCTGGCGAGCATCATGGGTTACGCGGCCGACCGCCGCCTGGAAGCCCTGTCTGTCTTGCCCAGTCAGGAGCTGACGAGCCTGACTGAGCGTCTGGTGCTGCCTTTCACCTATCAGCAGTTCTACGTGGGCGTGCCCGGCGCGCGGGTGAACGACCCGCACTCGACGGCGACCCTCGCCAACGGCCAGTATATGCTCATTCGCCGCGATGCCTACGAGAAGCTGGGCGGCTATGAGGCGGTGCGCCGCAGCGTCGTCGATGATGTGCGCCTCGCCCATCTGATGCGGGGGGGGGGCCTTCGCTACGCTATCGCACGCGCGCCGCATCTTGTGCACGCCAGCGCTTATCGCGAGGCGGCCGAGGTGTGGGCTAGCTTTCGGCGCATCAGCTTTCAGTTTCTTGGCCTCGACTCGGGGCGTGGCGCGCTGGTCATGCTGAGCGCCGTGCTGGCTGCGCTTACGCCGGCGCTGTTCGCGTTGGGCCTCCAGCCCGGCGGCGACGCCTACATGCTCATGGCCGGGTACTCCTATGCTTTCCTGGCGCTGGGCCTGATGAGCTGGGACCGGCTGTTTCATGTCCCGGCGCTGTTCGGCCTGTTGCAGCCGCTGAGCGTGCTGGCCTTCGGCCTGGTGGCATTGACTTCAGGGTTGCGCGCCATGTTGGGACAGGGCATTGCCTGGAAGGGGCGGGTCTACGGGGGCCGCCGCGCGCCCGAAGTCACGACCTCCGAACTGCCCCAATCTCACCAGCGTCCGCCTCAGGCATGAGTCGCCCTCGCCAGCCAGGGGGCGAGACTAGCGCTGCGCCCCCCTGGCTACCCACTGCGGAGCTTCCCGTTGACTTCGACGGAACCCGACATCGTCGCCATGCGTGCGCGCTACCCGCGCACGGTTGACCATTTCTCGCGCCTTGCCGACGGCCTGACCGCATTGCGCCACGTCGCCAGCCTCGATACTCGCTGGGCCGCCCTCATTCGGGGGGAGACATCGCCGGCCCAGGCTCACCGGGGCGATTTGCCAGCGACCGACGCCGACTTTGATGTCGTCGTCGCGGGCGGCAGCCTCGGCTTGCTCACCGCGCTGGCTCTCGCCCGACGCGGCTGGCGGGTCATGGTCTTCGACCAGCGCGTCGCGGGCAGCGCGCATCGGGAGTGGAATATCAGCCAGGAGGAGTTGCAGGCGCTGGTCGATGATGGCCTGTTCACCTGGGCCGAGTTGCGCGCGGTCATCATGCGTCACTACCGCACTGGCCTGGTCCACTTCCACGGCGGGCACGTGCCCACGCAGGAGGTTTGGATTGACAATGTGCTGGACGTGGCGGTGGACGCCAGCGCGCTGCTCCGACTGGCTCGCCACAAGCTGGAGAGCCTGGGGGCGCTCATCCTCGACCAGCGTGAATTTCGTCAGGCCTGGTTGGCCGACAACGGCCCGGCGCGCAGTGTCGTGGAGGTCGCGGGCTCTCATGGCAGCCTGGAGCGCTACGGCGCGCGCCTGCTCGTCAACGGCATGGGCGCGACCTCGCCCCTGTCGTTGGCCCTGACGCCGACGCTGTTTAGCGGAGTATGCCCGACGGTAGGCACGGTGGCTCGCGGCTTCGCGACGGAAGGCGCGCGGGGCGTCGATCTGGCGTTGGGCGAGATTCTCGTGACCATCGAGCATGCCGATGCGGGCGGGACGCGGCAACTCGTGTGGGAGGCTTTCCCCGGCCGCGACGACGAACTGACCGTTTACCTGTTCTACTACGACCTCATCGATCCTGCTCGTCCCCAGAGCCTGCTGGGTCTGTACGAAGTCTATTTCGAGCGCCTGGCGGAGTATAAAGCGCCCGGTCCCCGCTTCGAGTATTTGCGCCCCGTCTATGGTTTCATCCCTTCGCGCCACGGCGCATGTCACGCCCCGCGCGCGCGAGGCGTGCTGACGATTGGGGATGCCGCCGCGTACCAGTCGCCGCTCACCTTCTGCGGCTTCGGCTCCCACGTGCGCCATCTTGGCCGCGTAGTCGATCTGGCCGACTATGCCTTGCGCCACGGTGTGCTCGAGGCCGACGACCTGGCCCAGGTGTCTGCCCACCAGGCCAACGTGTCTATGATGTGGGCCTTTGCCCGCTTCATGCAGCCCTGGCGCGGGGGAACCGAGGTAAACGACCTGATGAACCGCTTTCTGGGCATCCTGATGGGGCTGGGGCCAGAGGGGGTGCGGCGTTTCTTTCAGGATCGCACGACATGGCGCGACTATACTCGCGTGCTTCTGCAGTTCGCGATTACAACGCCCGCCGTTTTCGGCTGGGCCAGGGAGGTCATCGGTTTCGGCGGTTACCTGGCCTGGATGCGCGACTATGCCGCGTACAGCCGCCGCACCGCTGCCATGCAAGTGCTGCACTGGTTGGGCCGCCCCGGCCAGGCTGTGGCGCTATGGGTTGCTGACGGCGTTAGCCCTGCCTGGGGGCTGCGCCTGCGCGCGCGGGTGGGGGAGTGGCGCGCCTGTGCGCCGCTGTCAGCGCGGGGGCCGGCCTGTGCGCCGCCGCCTGAGGCGTGATGTCGCTGGCGTTCGATGCTTGACAGGGTATCCCCCGCGTGTAGAATCTTCGTTGCAACTACTTGCATCTGCGGTAACTTGCCATGCGTCAACTATGACGTTGAGAGTAAGAAGCCGCTTCCACATCGACACTGGCCTTTGTTGACGGTCCTCACGACCGCAGAGGAGTCGCCCATGCTGTTGGCAAGTATCCAGCCGCCTCTGGCGGGCTGGGCATACCAGACCTTGCACATTCCGGATGGCTACCTGGCTCCCGCGTTTTCCATCGCCCTTCTCGCCATTGCGCTGATCTGGCTGGCCTTCGACATTCGCGCTTTTGGCCGACAACTCAATCAGCGCATGGTGCCGTTGGTGGCCCTGTTCGCGGCTTTCGTCTTCGTCATCATGATGTTCAACGTACCGTTGGTCGGGGGAACCACAGGCCACGCCATCGGCGCGACCATCTCGGCCATCGTGCTTGGCCCGGCAGGCGCGGCGCTGGCGGTGTCCATCGCGCTCCTGATTCAGGCCCTCTTCTTTGGCGATGGCGGTATCCTGGCGTGGGGCGCGAACGTGCTACTCATGGCCCTTATCATGCCGCACGTGGCGCATTTCATCTACAAGGCGCTCAGCGGCGCAGCGGCCATTCAGAGCGGGCGGCGTTTGATCGCTGCGTTCGTAGCGGGCTGGGCGTCATTGAGCCTGGTTGCCGGGCTGACGGGCATTGTGTTGGGCCTGCAACCGATTCTCTTCCGCGCCGCCGACGGCACGCCCCTGTATGCTCCGTTCCCGCTGACGGTTGCTGTCCCGGCGATGCTGATTCCCCACCTGCTGGTCGCTTCGGTGATTGAAGGCCTGGTGTCGGCTGGTATCGTGTGGTTCCTACAGCGCTCGAATCCCGCGCTGCTGAGCCTGGGGGCGACGGGTGCGACGGGCGCGGCCGCGGCGACGAGCGCGCGCTGGCAGCCGCTGGCAAGCCTCCTGGCCATCCTCATTGTCCTCTCGCCGTTGGGTCTGCTGGCGGGCGGCGCGGCGTGGGGCGAGTGGGCCACTGAGGAGATTGAGGCGCTGGTTGGCTTCGTGCCAGCAGGCATGGAAGCGACAACGACCTGGAGTGGGCCACTGCCTGAGTATGAGATCGCGGGTCTCTCGCCCACGGTCAGCTATATCCTGTCCGCGCTGATTGGTTGTGCGCTGGTAGGGCTGACGGTGTGGCTGGTGGGACGGTTCATCACCCGCCGTTCGATCACCGCCGAGCCGGTCGCCGCTACCATCGAGCCGAAGAAGTAGGTCATGGCGCAATCAGTCATCGAGCGGAGCCTGGTGGGAATCACTGGCGCTATAGAGCGAACGCTGTTTGCCGACGAGGTGGCGCGCCAGCCGGGCCTGCTCCAGACGCTGGATCCGCGCGTGAAGCTCGTGAGCGCGTTGGCGATGTTGCTCGCGGTGGCCTTTGCTCGCAACCTGTGGATTCTGGTGGGGTTGTATGTGGTGGTCTTGCTGCTGGCCTGGCGGTCCAACGTCCCGCTCAGGCTGTTCGTCCGCAATGTGTGGCTGGCGCTGCCGTTCTTTACCGGCCTGGTCGCGCTGCCGGTGATCTTCAACTTCGTGACGCCGGGCACACCGCTGGTGGTGGTGTCGGTTGACCCCTACATCGCTATCACGCTGCAAGGGGTTCGTGCGGCGGGATTCTTGATCCTGCGGGTGGGCACGTCGGTGTCGCTGGCGGTGCTGCTGGTGCTGACGACGCCCTGGAATACGCTATTGAATGCGCTGAGCGTGCTCAAAGCGCCGTCGGTATTCCTGCTGATGTTGGGCATGACCTATCGCTACATTTTCCTGATGCTGAAGACGGCCGACGACATGTTTCTGGCCCGCAAGAGTCGCGTCGTCGGCGGGCTGAGCGGCGCGGCGCAGCGGCGTGTGGTCACGAACACGATGGGCGTGATGCTGGGTAAGTCCTTCGACATGAGCCAGGAGGTGTATCTGGCGATGCTGTCGCGGGGTTATCGCGGCCGGCCGCGCACGCTGGACCGCTTTCAGATGCAGCCGCGCGATTTCATGTGGCTCGGTATTTTCCTGGCCGCCGCGCTGGCGGTATTTTTCCTGGGGAGCCTGCCATGAGCGCGGCTCTCACGCAGCAAGTCGATGGGATGGCGCGGCCCCAGGGCGACGAGCGGCCCCGCGGCTTTCGTGTCGATGACATCCACTACAGCTATGACGGACGCCAGCCTGCCCTGGCCGGGGTATCCATCGAGGTGCGCGGGGGCGAGAAGATCGCCGTGCTCGGCTCTAACGGTAGCGGCAAGAGCACGCTGCTGAAGATTCTGGATGGCCTGTACTTTCCACAGTCGGGCAGTGTAACGGCATTCGGTCGGTCCCTGACCGAGGCGGCGCTGCATGAGGATGCTTTCGCGTTCGACTTTCGCCGCCGTGTCGGCCTGGTTTTCCAGGATGCTGACGTGCAGCTCTTTTCCCCGACCGTCTACGAGGAGGTGGCCTTCGGCCCGCTGCAACTCGACATTAGCCAGGGCGAAGTCAAGGCGCGGGTAGCGGCGGCTCTTGCCAGCCTGCGCATCGAGCACCTGGCCGAGCGCGCCCCTCACCGGCTGTCTGGTGGTGAGAAGCGGCGGGTGGCTCTGGCATCGGTGCTGGCTCTCGGCCCCAGCGTGTGGCTGCTGGACGAGCCGACGACCGGCCTCGACCCCCGCAGCCAGAGTTGGCTGGTGGACTTCATCCTGGAGCAATCGGAGGCGGGCGGCACGTTTGTGACCTCCACCCATGACCTGGGTGTGGTGAGCGAGATTGCCGACCGGGTGTATGTCTTTGACGAGACGCATCAGGTGGTAGCGAGCGGCCCCACCGGGGCGATTCTAGGGGACGAGGCGCTGCTGCTGCGTTGCAACCTCATCCACGCTCACCGCCACCGCCACGGCAACCTCGAGCACAGTCACCCTCACGGTAACCACAGCCACACCGATCACGAGCATGGATGCGATGCAGCTTGACTTGTCCCTGGCCCTCTCCTGGTATATCATCTGACTACAGACGACCGACCACGGCCAGCTAACGACTGTCAGCTGACCATTGGCATCTGCCGCTCGGAGTGCGACTGCCATGTCCGACCACAAGCCGCCTAAGCCCACCGGCGCCGCCGACATTGCCAGGGAATACGCCTCGGCCCGCGCTGCGCAAACCGCCCCCCCCGGCCCGGTTGACTTCTATCTGGAACCGCTGGTGTGGGGCATCCCCGACCGCTGGCCTTATCAGGTGGAGCGACTGCGGCGCGGCGAGGTTCCGATGGCGTCGCGCCCGATGGAAGTTGCCGACCTGCTCACGACCTTGCATCGCGAGGTGACGCAGCAAGCGACCGTGACACCTTTCGCGCCCCTCGCCGACTCGCCGCTGCTAACACAGGCCGCGCGCATCTGGGATGTGGTCAAAGGCGACCTGGGCAGGCAGGCGGCCTGGCTCACTGGCCTGGGACCAGACGATCCGGTGAAGGGCGAAGTCACCTATGCTGACTTCGCCACCGCCATGGGCCAATGGTTGCAGGCCGCTGCGTTCCAGACTCTCGACCGCAAGCTGTCCGACCTGGACTATCTGCGTGGCTATGTCTCCCAGTTCCGTAGCGACTGGCGCGCTTTCGCCCAGACCGACCCCGGCCACCTGCTTGCCCCTGGCCCAGCCGTCGAGCGCTACAACTGGCTCCTGGCGAAGTCGCGCCAGACGGTTGTCAAGCAGCGTCAACACGTGGACAACCTTGACGAGTTCCAACTGGCCGAGGTGGCGCGGAGCGCGCTGGTTCTCGACTTCAGCCTCGTTCAACTTCTGCGCGCTCTCTCCTTCGCCTGACCACTGCTTCCCCCTGACAGGTATTCAGAGCCTGTCAGGGGCGCCTCTGCCCCCATGCCTCACCAGGATCATGTTACCCGCTACGCTTTGAGAATCCGGTCGAAGAAGCTGACGACGCGTTGGACGAAGAGCGTGTTAGCTGCGCCATTCAGCCAGTGGGGCTGGCCAGGGTAGGTGAATAGTTCGACACTCTTGCCATTGTCGCTCAGGGCCTGGGCGAGCCGCCGTGAGAACTGCACCGGCACGTCCTTGTCGATCTCGCCGTGGTGAATGCTGATGGGGGCGGTGACGTACTGCAGATGGCTCATCGGCGAGAGGCGCTCGTAGATGTCGGGGCGATCCTGGGGCGTGAGGGGCAACACGTCGCCGAAGGTGGCCTCGTTACGAATCCAGCCCATGCCGCGGCGGTGGTTGTAGTTTTCGACCTCGTCGGAACTCATTGCGCCGTATAGCACGGCGGCCTTAACGTCGGGGCTGACGACCAGGACGCGGCTGGTGATGCCGCCACCCATGCTGTGGCCGAGCATACCAATACGGTCAGGGCGGGCGTTGGGCAGGGTCTTGGCGAGCTGCACCAGGTTGAGCACGTCGATGGCGTAGCCAATGCGGAAGGGATTTGGCCCCTGGCCTGACCCGCCGTAGTTGCGATAGTCGGGATGGAGGGTCAGGTAGCCGTTGCGGGCCAGCGCGTCGGCCAGGGGCAGGGTATAGGCACCCGTCGTGGTATAGGATGTTGGCTGGACAAAGCCGTGGTTGACGATGACCACGGGGAACGGCCCATCGCCTTTTGGCACGTTCATCACGCCGGTGATGGGGATGCCGTCGCTAGGGTAGCGGATGAGGTAGCGGGTGAAGGTGGGCTGCTCTTCCAGCACGCGCACCGTCTCGATGCGCCCGCCGCCGTAACTTCGCTGGCGTAGCCCGTCGACGTCGATGGCGGCGTAGGCGTCGGGCGTCGGCGTCGGTGGGGGAGGTGTGGCGGTAGGCGGGACGGGTGTCGCTGTTGGCGGTAGGGGCGTGCTGGTCGCCGTGGCGGTGGGCGCCCGGGGGGGGGGGGGGGGGGGGGGGGGGGGGGGCGGGGCCGATGGGGGCGGCAAGGTCGCTGTAGGGGCCAGCGCGACCACCACGGCGGTGGCGGCGGGCGCGGGCGCAGGGGGCGTTATGGACCCCTGGCAGCTTGCCAGCAGGAGAATCAGAAACAGTACCAACGCGCCAATTCGCATGCAGCCTCCCAAGTCTTTCGTCCTGGAGAGTCTAGCCAAAGTAGCTGAGGGCCGCAAATACGACCGCAGGAGGCGCGGCGAGGGAGCCAATGCCGTTGTGCGTCGGCCCCGGCTGCGATAGGGGCGGCCGTCACTCGTGGATGGGACTTCGTGTAGTCAGGACAGGCTATGCCCGAGGCGCGCCCTCAACCCTTGATAGCTGTGGTCGGCCCGACGGGCGTTGGCAAGACGGCCCTGGGGGTGGGGCTGGCCCAGGCCTTCGGCGGCGAGATTGTCTCGGCCGACTCGCGTCAATTCTATCGGGGCATGGACATCGGCACGGCCAAGCCCACGGCCGCCGAGCAGGGAGCCGCGCGCCACCACCTCATCGACATCGCCGCCCCGGATGAGACTGTGTCCCTCGCCCAGTTCCAGGCGCTGGCGCGCGCGGCCATCGACGATAGCCACGTGCGCGGTCGGCTGCCGCTCGTTGTCGGCGGCACGGGCCAATATGTGTGGGCGCTGCTGGAGGGCTGGGACGTGCCCGCTGTCCCGCCCGATCTCGATCTGCGTGGCAGACTGTACGCCCGTGCTGAGGCCGAGGGCGGCGCTACTCTATACGCGGAGTTGGCTGCCGTCGATCCCGTCGCAGCGGGGACCATCGACCCGCGCAACGTTCGCCGTGTTGTGCGCGCGCTGGAGGTCTACTATCTCACAGGGCGACCTTTCTCCACGGCACGCACTAAGTCCCCACCGCCCTACGCGCCTCTCATTCTCGGTTTGACCCTTGACCGCGCTACCCTCTATCCGCGCCTTGACGCCCGCATCGATCGAATGATAGAGGCAGGGCTGGAAGACGAAGTGCGCCGCCTGGTTGCAGCCGGCTATGGCTTCGACTTGCCCGCCATGTCGGCTCTGGGCTACGGCGAGTTCGCTCCGGTCCTGCGCGGCGAAGCTACGGCGGCTGATGCAGTGGCGGCCATCAAGCGCAACACGCGGCGCTTCGTGCGCGCCCAGGGGGCGTGGTTCCGCGCCGCCGATCCCCGCATCCACTGGCTGGATGCTGCAAGGGACCCGTATGCCGCCGCCGCCGCCGTGGTGACTGATTGGCTCGGCGGAGCGCGGCCATGAGATGGTCCCTGACCGAGGGGGCGGGTGTTATGCGGCTGCGCGCGCCGTGGCTGCTGGGTGGCGTGCTGGGGCTTAGTCTGGCCATGACGGTGTTTGACCCGGCGGTGGCCTGGCGAATGCTGCTCATCACCAGCATCGCGCTGACCGCGCTGTGTTTCGCCTGGGCACGGTCGCTGGCGTTGGGTATCACGATCTTGCGCGGCCGGCGCTATGGCTGGGCGCAGGTTGGCGACCGGCTTGAGGAACATTTCGAGCTGCGGAATGCGAGCGTGTTCCCTCTGCTGTGGCTCGAAATCCAGGATGCTTCGACCTTGCCCGGCTATCGTGCGCGGCGTGTCGAGTCTCTGGGCGGCCACAGCGCCAAGCGCTGGACCATCGATACGGTGTGCGCGCGGCGCGGTGTCTACCGCCTGGGGCCGATGACCCTGCGCTGCGGCGATCCCTTCGGCCTGTTCGAGGTTGAGCGCGGCTACGACGATGCTGAGACCTTCGTCGTCTATCCGCCGCTATCGCGGTTGCCACGACTCGATCTGCCGCGCGGCGCGGCGTGGGGGCAGGCGCGGGTGCGCCGCCGCGCCCTGGAGTGGACGACGAATGCTTCCGGTGTGCGCCACTATGCGCCGGGCGATGAGTTGCGCTCGGTTCATTGGCCGACGAGCGCACGCCACGACGGCCTGTATGTGAAGGAGTTCGAGCTAGAACCGTCCGGTAACGTGTGGGTCGTGCTGGACCTGGATTCGCGCGTCCAGGCTGGCAGCGGTGAGGAGTCTACAGAGGAGTACGCAGTCATCTTTGCCGCATCCCTGGTGAATGCCATGCTGGCTGAAGGGCGCGCAGTTGGCCTGGCCTTTTCCGGGGCGACGCCGACGCTCATTCCGCCCAACCGTGGCAGTGAGCATATGTTCCGCATCTTGCGCACGCTGGCGCTGGCTCAGCCAGGTGGCGATCTGGCGCTGGGTGGCTTTCTGGGGCGTAGCGCGTCTGCCTTTGGGCGCGGCCTGACGCTGGTGATGGTTACACCGGCGGCGGATGGCGAGTGGCTGGGCGCGCTGGCGACTCTGCTGCGACAAGGGCTGGCCGTGCATGTGGTTCTGGTCGACCGCGCCAGTTTTGGGCCGTCGCCCGACGGGGCGGGCCAGGTGATAACGCTGGCGCAGCGTCTGGCAGAGATGGGCGTGTCGCTGACGCGGGTGGAGAAGGGCTATCGCTTTGACCTGATCCAGCAGGGCCGCCGCCAGGGCCATGTAGACTACATTGTAGGGGCGACGGGCCGTGTCATCGTTCGGGAATCGCTTGCGCACAGGTAGGGTCTTCGTGTAGCCATTGCGCTGAGCCAAAAAGAATGATGAGCGGTTAGCTTTGATTGAACCAGAGGCTATACGAAGGGCGATGAATAGGGCAGGGGTGGGCAATGGAGGCAGGCTGGCGGAGCGTAAGGCGTTGGGTACGACCGGCTGAGGGCTGGGTGGCGGGCGGGCTGCTCATCATTGCCGTCCTGTCGCTGCCCCTGGCTATTGGAATTGCCGCGTGGTTGCCCGGCACTGACAGCCTCTGGCCGTGGTCGCTGCTGGCGGTGATTGTCGGCCTGAAGGCGGCCGGTCGTCCTCATCCTGGGCGCGCGTTGCTCCTTGCGGCGCTACTTCTCGGCGCTCTCGTCACGCTGGGCATCGCGGGGGCGACTCCGCGGCCGGGCACGCTTGCGAGCGGAGTGGCAGCGACACCCGATTGGCTGTTGAGAGGTCGGGCAGGGGAGTGGCCGCTCCTGGGCCCGCTACGGGCAGCGGGAACTGCCCTGTCGGACTTTGCGGCGCAACTGACGGCGTGGGGGCAGGCCGCGCGCGTGGGCAGCGAGACGTCCGAGACACGTCCTGTCCTGTGGCTGACAACTCTGGTATTGGCGCTTGCCGCCCTGTGGGCGGGTTGGGCCTTCCGCCATTGGCGCGACGCGGCCATGGCCCTGACGCCCACCGCCATCCTCATGGTTAGCCACACCATCTTCGCCCCGCGCGTCGGTCCCATGTTCGTCGTCTTCCTGGCGGCCAGCCTGGGCCTGCTGGCCCAGGCGCGCTACCTGTCGCTGGTCCACGATTGGGAGGCGGCAGGTGTCGACTACTCAGACGAGATTCACCTCGACCTGAACTTCGCCACGGCGCTGGTCATCCTCATCATCCCGCTCATAGCCTGGGCGACGCCGCTGCCCATCCTCTACGGCCCTGCCCGCGCTGCGTGGCAGGCCTTCGAGACACCCCGCGACGCGGCCGGCATGCTCGCCAGGCGCATCTTCGGCCCCATCCAGCGGCCACCGGTGCCGGGCCTGTTCGGCGCGGCTACCCCAGTGGACGAGCTGCCTTTCAGCCGCGTCATCAGTGGCCCGGCCGAACTCAGCAGCCAGACCGTCTTCCAGGTGCGTACCAATGACCCACCGCCTTTTCCCGAAGGGCCAACGCTCGCTAATCGATACTGGCGGCTCGACACCTGGGACACCTACACGGGCCGCGGCTGGAACAACACGCCGTGGGAGACGCCCTCGGTGGGCGCGGCTGACATCGAGGGCGTGGTGGCCTCCCTGCCCCTTGGGGCGGCTCTCGTGCAGCGCTACAACCTGGCGGCGGGGACGAGACCTATCGCCGTGAACGCGCCCGTGGGGGTCGACCAGCCTCACACTCGCCTAGAGCGCGGCTCCAACGACCTGGTGGGCATCTGGCTCACCAACCGCCAGTATACCGTCGTCTCGCAGCCGCCCCAGGCCAGCCCCACCCAGCTGAGGGCCGCAACTGCGGTAGCCGACGACCGCTACCTGGCCCTGCCGCGCGGCGTCCCGGAACGTGTGGCCGCTCTGGCGGCGGAACTGACGGCCAATGCGCCCTCCGCCTACGACAAGGCCTACGCGATTGAAGCCTATCTACGCGCACTGCCTTACGACCTGACGACGCCCGCTGCGCCGCCGGGCCGCGACGTGGCCGACTATACCCTGTTCGACGCGCAGCGTGGCTTTTGTGACCCTATTGCTACGACGATGGTGGTCATGCTGCGTTCGCTGGGGATTCCGGCGCGCCTGGCGACGGGCTACATCAACGGGAACTACGACATGCAGACGGGGGGCTACGTGGTGACGGGGCAGGATGCCCACGCCTGGCCGGAGGTGTTCTTCTCCGGTATTGGCTGGGTGGAGTTTGAGCCGACGCCGGGCCGCCCACCCGTCAGCCGCCCCCAGGTTGACGCGCCCCTGGTGATGAGTGCGCCTGTGGCCGCGCCCATGCCTGGCCTGGCTGACTGGCGGCCATTCCTGGTGGGGCTGGTCGCATTGGGGTTGGTGATGGCGGGTAGCGTGACCCTGTATCACGCGGTACAGCGGCGGCGCTTCCTGGCGCTACCGGCGGCGTCCCAGGTAGGGGCTATCTGGGGGCGCGTCGTTGCCCGCGCCGAGCGCCTCGGCCACGGCCCGCAGGTGGGGCAGACGCCGCTGGAGTACGCGGCTGATCTGGGCCACGATCTGGCCGGGCGTGAGATCGAGATTGGCCCGTGGCGATTGGCGGGGCGCGGCGTCGAGAAGCCTCTGGCGATTCTGGGCGAAGCCTACACGGCCACGGCCTACGGCGAGGCGGACCCTGGCCCGAGGGCGGCGGAACAGGCGCGCGCCGCGTGGGAGCGGATTGGGCCGCGGCTATGGCTGCTCAAGTAGCCAGCAGGCCTCAGTCGATGGTCATCCCCAGGTTGGTGGCGAGGAAGTTGGCCCGCGACAGGGTTAGGGCTACAATAGGCGCGTTAGCGAGCCAACTAGCGAGGGGGGCAAGGGTATGATTCAGGGTGTCGAGATCAAGGAGTTAGTCTCCCACGGCGACGAGCGCCAGGTCTTCCGCGAGATCATCCGCGTCACGGACCCCTTCTTTGCGGAGGGCTTCGGCCAGCTGAGTGTGGCCGTCATGAACCCCGGCAGCGCCAAGGCCTGGCACATCCACCAGCGCCAGGTGGATTGGTGGTACGTGCCCATTGGCGTTGTCAAGCTGGTGCTGCACGACCTGCGCCCCGCGTCGGCCACCTATCGCGAGACTCAGGAGTTTATCCTCGGTCCCGATTATGGACATAAGGTGGTGAAGATTCCGCCCGGCGTGGCCCACGGCTCAAAGGTTCTCGGTGGCATCAGCTACCTGTTCTATGTGACGTCCAACGCCTACAACCCTGAGGACGAGGGCCGCATCCCCCACGATGACCCCAGCATCGGCTATGACTGGACCAGAGGCCCCGACATCAAGTAGGGAGGGTGCGCCGGGTCCGCTGGCGAGGGTGCGAGTGCTCGACCTGACGCGAGTGCTGGCTGGTCCCTATTGCACGATGCTGCTGGGCGACCTGGGCGCGGATGTGCTGAAGGTCGAGTCGCCCGATGGCGACGACACCCGTGCCTGGGGACCGCCCTTCGTCGGGGGCGAGAGCGCGTACTACCTGGCCGTCAATCGCAACAAGCGCGGCGTTACCCTCAACCTCAAGACCGAGGCAGGGCAGCGTATCGCTCGTGAGCTGGCTGCCCGCGCTGATGTGCTCGCCGAGAACTTCAAGGTCGGGGCGTTGGCGGCCTGGGGATTGGACTACGCCACGCTGCGCGAGGTCAACCCTGGCCTGGTGTACCTGTCGCTGACGGGCTACGGGCAGACGGGGCCGTGGGCCGACCGCCCCGGCTACGATCTCGTCATCCAGGCCGAGGGGGGTGTCATGGCCATCACGGGGCCGGCGGATGGCCCGCCCTACAAGGTTGGTGTCGCCATTGCCGACGTGACCACGGGGATGATGGCCGCCAATGCCGTGCTGGCGGCCCTGCTGCACCGCGAGCGCACGGGCGAGGGGCAGCACATTGACATCAGCCTGCTGGACACTCACCTGGCCTGGCTCGCCAATGTCGGTAGCAGCGCTCTCGTCACTGGCCAAGAGGCGCGACGCTATGGCAACGCTCACGCCTCCCTGGTTCCCTACGAGAGCTTCGCCACCGCCGACGGCCACCTGGTCCTGGCGGTAGGCAACGACGGCCAGTTCCGCCGCCTGGCGGCCCTGCTCGACCACGCCGAGTGGGCGGATGATGCCCGCTTCGCAACGAACCCTGCTCGCGTCGCCCACCGCGAGACCCTCATCCCATTGGTGCAGGCGGCCCTGGCCGCCCGCCCGACGGCCGACTGGCTCGACCGCCTGCATCGCGCGGGCATCCCGGCCGGCAAGGTGAACTCCGTCGGCGAGGCGCTGAGCCACCCGTCAGCAGTCGCGCGCAACATGATCGTGGCCGTGGCGCACCCGACGGCTGGTCAGGTGCGGCTGGTCAACTCGCCGCTGCGCCTGTCGGCCACGCCTGTCGCGGTGCGCCGGCCGCCGCCGCTGTTGGGTCAGCACACCGACGAGGCGCTGGCTGAGCTGGGTTACACGGTGGACGACATCGCCCGCCTGCGCGCCAAAGGCGTCATCTAGTACCGGTGGTCGGTGGCCAGTCGTCGTCAGGCCAGCCCGCCAGCGTCGACCAGGCCACGGGCGGCCAGGTGGCGGAAACGGTCGACGGTGGCCGCGACACCATCGGCCAGCGCGGTGTGGGGCAGCGGCCCGATGATGCGTTGCAGGCGGGTGTCGTCGAAGTCGAAGGGGAAGGGTAGTTGCCGCTCGTCGTGGCTGATGGTTCCACGCGCAGCTGGCGCGGCGGCCTCGATGGCCGCCACCAGGTCGCGCATGGGAACCGCCGCGCCGCCCAGGGTGAACACGTCGGCCCCTTGCCAACCCGCCTCAGCGGCCTGGATAAAGGCGTCTGCCACGTCGCTGGCCCACTGCATACAGTTGGCTCCGCCAAAGGCGATGGTGTAGGGGTGGCCCAGCGCGGCAGCCAGCATGGCCTTGGTCGGACTTGACGTCAGGCCCTGGTCGCGAGCCACGCCATAGACCACGGCCGGCCGCAGTCCAATCGACGCTATGCCCCAGTCTTGCCAGTAGACGCGCGCCGTGGCCTCGTTGGCCTGCTTGTAGACGCCGTAGAGGGTCGTGGGCAGCAGCGACGCTGTGTCAGGCACGGGGCCTTCAGGATACTCGTCCGGCGCACCATATACAGCAATAGACGAGGCATATGCCAGGCCTTGGACGCGCCCCTCGCTGTGCCGCGCCGCCTCCAGAAGGTTGACTGTGCCCACCACGTTCACCCGCGCCCCCAGGGCAGGGTCGGCGCGACAGAAGGGCACTTGTAGCGCGGCCAGATGGATGATGTGAGTGATGTCGTGCTCGTCTAGCGCACGGCGCACGTCAGCCAGGGACGTGACGTCGCCCTGGATGAAGGTCACGCGCGCTAGCGTGTCGTCATCCATCAGCAGGCGAGCGCGGGTCGGGTTCGTCGCCACATCGTAGACCGCCACCGCCTTGCCGTCGTCGGCCAGACGCTTGAGAACCCAGGCGCCGATGCAGCCCATCGCGCCTGTCACCAGATAGCATGTCACGGGGAAGCCTCCATCATGAGTACCGGCTGCGCCAAGTATAGCACGAGCCGACGACAATGGGCCTGACCACCTACGCCCTGGCGCTGGCGCGGCGCATGGCGGGGCCGGCCGGCTGGCCGCCGCCAATGACCATCGCACCGCCACCCGCGCGCGGCCCGATTGACCTGCGTCGCGAGGAGGTAGATCTCGCCCTGCCCGGCGGAGGGACGGCCGCAACCTTGTGGACCCCGAAGGAATCCCAGGGCGCGGTGGTTCTCTTCCACGGCGGCGCTGTTACCCGCGACGCGACCTGGCCGTGGGCCGCCGCGCTGGCCCGCCACGGTCTGGCCTCTCTCGCGCCTGACCTCGACGGTCACGGCGACAACACACGCCCTTACACTACGATCTACGCGGCCGGCGATGCCCTGCCTGCTGCGCGTGGCGTGTTGGCGGCGCGCGGCCTGGGGGAAGAGGTTGGCATCCTGGGGGCCAGCCTGGGCGGGGTCATTGCCTTGCGCGCGGCCATAACCGACCTATCGCCGCCCACAGCCGTCGCGCTCCTGGCTACACCGCACACGTCAACCTTCGGTCAGTTGCTTACCCCTAATACTCTGCGCGCCCTATGGGATGGGCAGGCGCTCCCCGGCGTTGCCGTGCGCCGCGTTGCCCCACGTGGTCGGGCCAGCCTGTTTGGCGACACTCTGGCCGGTGAAGGCATCCTGGATGCAGCTCACGCATTGGCCCCTTGCCCGCTGCTGCTGGTTCACGGGCAGTATGACCCTTACGCGCCGCCCCGCCAGGGCGAGGCCCTGGCCCGCGCCCACGGCGACGCCGAGGTATGGGCCGTCGCCAGCAGTCACGCGAGCGCCATGTATGATTCGGTCACGCTGGACAGAGTCGCGGGGTGGCTGGCGTCGCGCCTGCGGCGGGAACGCGCCACGCCGCGCGGCTAGCGTGTGTTGCGTCTGTACATTCAGCATGCTATAATAGCCGCCACCATTGCCCCAATCGAGGACCGCCATGCACAAGGTAGGACTGCTCGTCGGCCGCGAACGCTCTTTTCCGGATGCCCTGATCGCCGAGGTTGCGCGCCGCGAGGCCGGCGTGCTCGTCGAGTACGCCAGGCTTGGCGCGCCAAGCCTGGCGGAGAAGCCCGCCTATGCCGTCGTCGTGGATCGCATCTCCCACGAAGTCCCAATGTACGTATCGTATCTCAAGAATGCAGCCCTCCAGGGCACGGTTGTCATCAATGACCCGTTCTGGCGCATGGCCGACGACAAGTTCTTCGCCAACTCTGTCGCCGTCGCCGTGGGCGTCCCCGTGCCCAAGACCATCGCCCTACCCAATCAAAGCTATAGTCCGGGTGTCGTCGACGAGAGCCTGCGCAACCTGGAGTACCCGCTGGACTGGGACGGCTTTCTAGCCTACACGGGGCTGCCCGCTATCATGAAGCCCTCGTCGGGCGGCGGCTGGAAACACGTCTACAGAATCGATAGCCGCGACGAACTGCTGTGGCGCTACAATCAGACCGGCACGCACCAGTTCATTCTCCAGGAGTTCATTCACTGGCAGAACTATGTGCGCTGCATCGTCGTTGGCCGCCAGGATGTGCTGGTCACCAATTGGGATCCGCGCCGCGACCACTTCGACCGCTACCGCGCTGAAGACGCCGCCGTCGATCCAGGCCTGGAAGCCACCTGCCGTGACTATGCGCTGCGCCTCAATCGCGCCCTGGGCTACGACATGAACACGGTGGAGTTCGCCGTGCGCGATGGCGTGCCTATCGCCATCGATTTCACCAACTCTGCGCCGGACTTCGACATCTCCTCCCTCAAGGAGAGCTACTTCGCGTGGGTTGTCGAGAAGATGGCCGACCTGGTCATCGACCGCGCCAAGAACGGCCCGCCGCCTGGCCCATACCGCTGGGACAGCGTGGTCAAGACAGGCGACCGCGCATGACCCACCCGGCCGTGGCCCTGTACCACGACCTGCTCTTGGACCGAGGGGACGCCGCCGAGCTAGCCGAGACCTTCTTTGACACGGTCCGGACACGCCGCCTGACTTTTGGCGACCGCCTGGTGTGCTCGGTGTTGCGGCCCTACTTCATCAGCGCCGCCGATTATCGCTTTGTACAGCGCGCTGCCGGGCGGATCATGGCTGCGCTGGCTCGCCTCGACGGGGCATTGGCTACCGACGGGCGACTGCGGGCCAGGGTGGGGTTGACGCCCGATGAGGAAACCATCGTCAATCTGCCCGTCGGCTATGGCGCGCCGGATGTCTCGGCGCGTCTCGATTCCTTCTTTGCTGGCCGCGACAACCTGTGGTTCATCGAGTACAACGCCGAGAGTCCCGGCGGCCTGGCTTTCGGCGACGTTCTGGGTGAGACCTTCGCCGCGTTCCCTGTCCTGCGCCAGGTCGCTCAGACGTACCCAGCCACCCTGTTCCCGATCCGGGACTGGACGTTGGACGCTCTGCTGAGCGCGTATCGAGAGTCGGGCCGCACGAGCCGCCCGAATATTGCTATTGTCGACTGGCGCGAGGTGCGCACCTACAACGAGTTCCTCATCTTCCAGGCGGCTTTCGAGGCGGCGGGCTACCCCACCCGCATCGTTGACCCGCGCGATCTGGAGTATCGCGACGGCCGGTTGCGTGCGGGCGACTTCACCATCGACCTTGTCTACAAGCGTGTGGTCACGGGCGAGTTGCTCGCGCGTGAGGGCTTGGGCAACCCCCTGGTGCGTGCCGTGGCCGATGGGGCTGTGGCTATGGCAAATGGCTTTCGCGCTCATCTGCTCCTCAAGAAGTCCCTGTTTGCCTTTCTCAGCGACCCCCAGTACGACTACCTCTATACCGCCGAGCAGCGCGCTACCATTGCTACCCACGTGCCCTGGACGCGCCTGGTCGCCGACGAGCCGACCACCTACCAGGGGCGGCGTGTCGACTTGTTGACCTTCGCCGCCGACCATCGCGACTCGCTGGTGCTCAAGCCCAGTGGCGAGTATGGCGGGGCGGGCGTGGTCCTGGGGTGGGAAACCGCTGCCGCCGAGTGGGAGGAAGCTCTGCGCCGCGCCCTCGACGGGGTGTATGTAATTCAGGAGCGCGTCCCCGTGCCCCAGGAGGACTTTCCCGTCCTCGACGGCAGGACCGTCACTCTGTCGCCGCGCTATCTCGACCTCGACCCTTACGTCTGGCAGGGGACGCGCACCGCGGGTGGTGGTGTGCGCCTGTCGGGCGGCGCCCTGCTCAATGTCTCGGCCGGCGGTGGCTCGGCCGTTCCCATGTTCGTTCTACAAGAAGCGTGAGGCCTGCCGCCGGTCATGTTCGACACATTCCTCACTAACTCCGCTGTCCAGACCGTTATCCAGGCCATTGTCAATTTGCGTTGGTATCTGTATGGGTTTGCCGTTCTCGGCGCGCTCATTGCCCTGCGCGCCGTGCTGCGCGCCCGCAAGGACCGCGCCCGCGCTATGTTTGGCCTGGAGCGGGAGGCGGCGTCGGAGCGCATGGCCTCGGCCCTGTTCGCCCTCCTGCTGCTGGCAGGCCTGGCTGGTGTGGTCTTTGCCGCCACCAACTACATGACTAGCGATGCAGTCGAGCAGCGCGCCGATGCGCGCGTCCAGGCCCAGGCTACAGCGACGGCCCAGGCGCGCGCCACTGAGCGCGCCGTAGCGGCCGCCGCCACCGCCGCCGCGCCAACCGCCCCCCCGACCCGCGTGCCACCGACGGCAACCCCTGCGCCGACCGCATCACCCACTCCCGAGCCGGCCCCGGTCGCCGCCGACCTGTCGCAGGCGTGCCACGGCGATGGGCCGAACCAGGGTATCCGCTTTGTCGATCGGCAGGGGGTTAATCTGCGCAGGACACCGGAGTTTGGCAACGACAATATTGAGCGCGTCTTAGCTCTCAACGCTGAGCTTTGTGTGTACGGTGAGCAGCCGGGCCAGAACGATACGTGGCTCAGAGTCACCGTGCCGCAAATCGAAGGCTACCGCTACATCCTCAAAAGTCTGACGCGGCAGTGAGGACGACCAACGACCAAGGACGAGCGACCAATAGAATGCCCCTGTTGTTGGTCTTTGGTCTGCCCGGTTTGACACTCTTCGCCCGGCGGACTACAATCTGTTAGCTATCCCGAACACCTGTTCGCCTCTGGTGCTTCAGCCATGACCCAGCATCCCATGCCGAAGATAACCTGGGAGACGGCCGAGGCCAGCGCGCCCATGGCGCGGCAGTTCCTCCAGATCAAGCGTCAATTCCCCGACGCCATCGTCTTCTTCCGCCTCGGCGACTTCTACGAGACCTTCAACGACGACGCCGAGGTTGCCGCGCGCGTCCTCAACATCACCTTCACCAGCCGCAAGATGCAGGGCGATACCCGTTGGCCCATGGCGGGCGTACCCCACCACGCTGTCGCCCACTACCTGGCCCGCATGGTCCGCGCGGGCTACAAGTGCGCCATCGTGGATCAGATGGAGGAGCCGAGCGGTAAGCTGGTGGAGCGCGCCGTCACCCGGGTCCTGACGCCGGGTACCATCGTCGAGCCCAACATGCTCGACGCCCGACGCAACAACTATCTGGCGGCGGTCATCGTGGAAGGGGAGAGGGCGGGGCTGGCCTACTGCGACGTTACCACGGGCGAGTTCGCCGCCACGGAACTACACGGCGCGGACGTGCTGACCCAGTTGCGCCAGGAACTGGACCGTCTGCAACCTGCCGAGGTCCTGGTAGGAGACCGCGCGGCGGGCCGCCGACCGACCCGCGTCCAGAAGGGTGGGGGGGCAGCCCACGCGCCGGAGCTGGCCGGCCTGCCCTTCCCGCTGTCGCCCTATCCAGCCTGGCGCTTCGACTTCGAGACGGCCCGCCAGGCGGTCATGGACCACTTTAGCGTTGGCTCGCTGGACGGTTTCGGCCTGGGTAGTCTGGCGCTGGCAGTGCGCGCCGCCGGGGCGACCCTGGCCTACGTGCGCGAGACACAACTGGGCGCGGCCGATCAGCTAGTCAACCTGACAACCTACTCGACGGCTCAGTACATGGCGCTAGACGCGCCGACGCGCCGCAATCTGGAACTGACCCAGGGGACGCGCAGCGGCAGCGTCGAAGGCTCGCTGCTCGGCGTCATCGACCGTACCACGACGCCCATGGGTGGCCGACTGCTGCGCACCTGGCTGGCCCAGCCTTTGCTGACGGTTGACGCCATTCAGGCGCGCCTGGACGCGGTATCCGCTTTCCACGGCGACAACCTGACGCGCGGCTCGGTCATCGAGCGCCTCAAGGGCCTCAATGACCTGGAGCGCCTGACGAATCGCATCGTGCAGCGCATCGCCACGCCGCGCGACCTGCTGGCTGTCAAGAAGGTTCTGGATGCCATTCCCGGCCTGCTGGCCCTGCTGCGCGGCGATGCGCCGCCTGATGACCCCGCGCCTGTGGCCGAGGAGCCCGTGGCGGCCGCGCCCGCCGTCGAGCCGCCACCGTTGACCGAGAGCGCGGAGGATATCTGGGATAGCCTGGAACGCGGCGTCGAAAGCCCGCCACCTGCGCCTGTCAAGCCGCGCCCCGCGACGTATCCCCACATCGCCGAGGGCAACGGCCACGCGCTGCGCCCGACCGTTACCGGCCGCGATCTGACGGGTCTGCTCCCCACCGTGCTGGACGACGGCGCGGACATCAGCGCTCTCATCGCCCGCGCTATCGCGCCTGAGCCGCCCGCCACCCTGGGCACGGCGGGTATTATTGCCCCTGGCTACTCGGCCGATTTGGATGGCATCCAGAGCGCGGTCAGGCACGCCAATGAGTGCGTGGCGGGCCTGGAGGCCCGCGAGCGCGAGCGGACAGGCATCCGCA
>CAZJJF010000007.1:18473-27573 GCA_964546245.1 uncultured Anaerolineales bacterium | reverse complement strand
CCGCGCCCAGAATCATCGCGCCGATGTTCTCCGCCACGGTGGACTCGAACAGGTCAGCGCCACGGCCCGCGCAGTCGCCGACGTTGTCGCCGACCAGGTCGGCCACCACGGCCGGGTTGCGCGGGTCGTCTTCGGGGATACCTTGCTCGACCTTACCCACCAGGTCCGCGCCAACATCGGCCGCCTTGGTGTAGATACCGCCACCCAACTGGGCGAACAGGGCGACGAAGCTGGCGCCGAAACCCAGGCCCACGATGAGGAAGGGGACAGCTTCCTGCCAGTTGGGCCGCCAATAGCCATACCACGCGCCATACAGGAAATACATGGCGGTGACGCCGAGCAAGCTGAGAGCCACGACTGTGAAGCCCGACACCGCGCCGCCGCGCAGCGCCACCGTCAGCGCGTCACTGACGCCATGGCCAGCCGCGGCCGCGACGCGCACGTTGGACTTGACCGATACCCACATACCGATGATGCCCGACAAGGCCGACAAACCCGCACCGACCAGGAAGGCAATCGCGGTCATCAGCCCGATCTGGATGGGGCTGACGTCAGGCACCTCGATGTAGCGGCCCAAAAAGCCAATGAGGATACCGAGAATGATGGCGGTCACAACAGAAAATATGCCAATCGTCGTGTATTGGCGTCGCAAGAAAGCCACAGCGCCTTCGTAAATCGTCGCTGCGACATCTTGCATGGCCTGCGTGCCGGTGCTGCGCCGCAAAACGTCCCTTGCCAGCCAATAGGCAAAGCCGAGGGCGATGAGCACAGCCAGGGGCACGATGAACATTAAGTTCATAACTGACCTCCCGGAGGACTTTCTAAGATGAGCGGCTTGTCGCTTCGGCGGCCTCTGCCCCGGCCGCGTCAGCATCGACGCGCCTACCCAAGAGGGTGGGCAAACATGCCAGGAACCTCCATGTGACGGTGCGCCCGCATCGAGGAGGTCCCTGCGCCCTGTCTCAGGCATTATATCAGAGCCTTGCCCACCGTCAAGTTGTCCCTCCGTACCGCGTTATAGAGAAATGACCACCTACCCTGACTTTCACCCTTATGCCAGGTGTGCTAGAATGCGCCTACCCTGCCGCAAGGCGCGCCCCACTCGGAGGACGAATGGCTGGCAAGACCTCGATCATCCTCTATCTCTCCGACATCACTAGCCGGCTCGTGCGCGGCGCAAGCGGCGAAGTCATCGGCCGCCTGGCCGATCTGGTGGTGCGCATGACAGAGGCAGAGACCTTTCCGCCAGTCACAGGCGCGGTCGTGACCACCGGCCGCCAGGGCCGCCTGCGCTTCTACATCCACGCCACCGACATCGCCGACATGTCCCCCGCCGGTGCGCGACTCCGCACCGACAGCGTCAACCTGGCCCCCTTCGCCCGCCGCGACAGCGAAGTCCTCCTGCACAAGGACGTCCTCGACAAGCAACTGGTCGACATCGACGGCCGCCGCGTAATCCGCGTCAACGATGTCACCCTGACCCACGACCCCGGCTTCAATGTCTATCGCGTCGCGGGCGTCGATGTCAGCGCCGCTTCCCTGGTCGACCGCCTGGGCCTGGGCGCGCTCGCCAGGAACATGCAGCGCGAGATCATCCCCTGGGACAGTGTCCAGTTCTTCGCCAGTGAAGTGCCCGTCGTCAAACTCAAGCTCAGTTATGACCGGCTGGCCCGCCTCCACCCCGTCGACCTGGCCGAGATCATCGCCGACCTGGGCTACCAACAGGGCGGCGAGATGATCGCAGCCATCGCCGACATCCAGGGCGACGAAGTGGCTGCCGACACGGTGGAGGAATTGGACACCGAGATGCAAGCCGCCATCCTCGGCACGCTGGACGTGGAGGATGCGGCCGACATTCTGGAAGAGATGGAACCGGACGAGGCCGCCGACCTGCTGTCGGAGCTTAGCGCCGAGCAGGCCGAAGACCTGCTCCAGGCGATGGATGCCGAGGAGGCCGCCGACGTCGTGGAACTACTCCGCTACGACGAGAACACGGCCGGCGGCCTGATGAGCAACGACTACGTCGCCTTCTCGCCGTCGATCACCGTGGGTGAGGCGCTGGCCCAGCTACGACGCGAGGACCTGCCGGAGTTTATCTACTACATCTACCTGACCGATGCCAACGACCGGCTGACTGGCATCGTGAGCCTGCGCACCCTGCTCATCAGCGCCGACGACATCGTACTGGCGAGTCTGCTTGGCGATCCGGATCTGCTCATCACGGCCCAGATTGACGACCCGGCCGGCGACGTGGCCGAACAGATGGTGCGCTACAATCTGCTGGCGATGCCGGTCATTGAGGACAGCAAGCTGGTTGGCATCATCCACGCCCACGACGCACTAGAACGCATCCTGCCCGACGAGGCTCAACACGACATGTTCGGAGCGACCCGATGAGCGGGGACGCCCCTTCGCGCCCAGCGGGCTGGCGCGCCAGGCTCCGCTCCCGGTGGGGATACTGGCTGGGGCCAGGGGTGATGGCCTACCTGGCGATCCTGGGGCCCGGTATCATCGCCGCCAACGCCGGCAACGACGGCCCCGGTATCACCACCTACTCCGTGGTCGGGGCGCGCTATGGCTACAGTCTGCTCTGGACCATACCACTCATTACGGTAAGCATGAGCGTGGTGCAGGAGATGGTGGCCCGCATGGGCGCTGTGACGGGCAAGGGCCTGTCCGACCTGATACGCGAGCAGTTTGGCGTGCGCTGGACGGCCTTCGCCATGCTCATCGCCCTCATCGCCAATGCCGGCACGACCGTCGCCGAGTTCGCCGGAATTGCGGCGGCGATGGAGCTCTTCGGCGTGCCGCGATGGGTGTCCACCCCTGTCGCCGCACTCCTCGTCCTATTCCTGGTGACCCGTGGCTCCTATCGTCGCGTGGAGCGCATCTTCCTGGCGCTGACCACCGTCTTTCTCGCCTACGTCCTGGCTGCTTTTCTAGCCCGCCCAGATTGGAGCGAGGTCATCCGCTCGACCTTCGTCCCCAGCTGGGAGTGGAACAGCGAGTATATCTTCATGTTCGTCGCCCTGATCGGAACGACCATTGCGCCCTGGATGCAGTTCCTCCTCCAATCCACTGTCGTCGACAAGGGCGTGACCATCGCCAGCTACCGCTGGCAGCGCATCGACGCCGTGCTGGGCGCAATCCTGTCGTGCGGTGTCACCTACTTCGTAATCGTCGCCACCGCCGCCACCCTCAACGCCAACGGCATCCAGATCGAGACTGCCGCCGATGCGGCGTTGGCCCTGGCCCCCATTGCCGGCCAGTATGCGTATCTGCTCTTCGCCATTGGCTTGCTGGGCGCATCCCTCATCGGGGCCAGTGTGCTGCCCATGACGACCGCCTACTCCATCACCGAGGCCTTCGGCTGGGAGAATGGGCTGGACCATAAGTTTGGCGAGGCGCCCGTCTTCTACGGCCTCATCACCTTCCTGCTTATCGGTGGCGCGCTGCTGGTGCTCATCCCCGGCTTGCCCCTGGTACCCGTGCTCGTAGTCACCTCGGCCATCAACGGCGCACTGCTACCCGTAGAGCTGTTCTTCATCATGCGCCTCATCAATAACCAGGAGTTGATGGGCAAGTACGTCAACAACGGCTGGGTCAATGCCATCGCCTGGGCGACAACCCTCGTGGTCGGCGCGCTATCCGTCACCATGCTGGTCGTCACTCTCATCCTGCCCGCCCTCGGCATCCATGTGGGAGGGTGAGGGCGCTATTGACCGATTCCCTCTCTGGGTCAGCGGTCACTCGCTTGAGCAAGACCGGCCATGGCTACCCAACCCATTCCCTATCGTCGCATTGCACTCCCGCGCCCCCGCTAGCCGTCGACATTCTCCACAGGATCGATGGGCGGCTCGTCGCCAGGCACGTCACTCGCCGCTGGCGGGCTGACCAGCCAGCCCGGCAGCTGGCGAATCTCCGTCTGGTACAGGCGCATGGCGTGGGTAATGGCTCGCTTGGCGGAGGCGGCATTCTCCCAGCCCAGCGGGTTGACCTTGATGCCCTGCAAATCCTTGTAGACCGTGAAGAAGTGGGCGACCTCAGCCAGGTAGTGCTGGGGAATGTCGGTAATGTCGTGGTAGTCCCGATAGAGGGGGTCCGAGTTGGGCACGGCAAGCACCTTGTCGTCTGGCTCCCCGTTGTCGAGCATGCGGAACATGCCGATGGGTCGCGCGACAATCAGCGCGCCCGGAAAGCTCGGCTCACCCACCAGCACGATGACATCCAGCGGGTCGCCGTCGTCATAGTAGGTCTGGGGAATAAAGCCATAGTCACCAGGATAGTACAGCGCGGAGAACAGCACGCGATCCAGGCGAATCAGGCCCAACGCCTTGTCATACTCGTACTTGTTGCGCGAGCCGCGCGGGACCTCAACAACGGTGTATACCAGGTCAGGCGGATTGGGGCCGGGCGGCAGGTCGTGCCACATGTGAATGATCTGGCGGGTAACGGTCATGGCAGTCTCCCCATGTCATTTGTAGCCGTGTCCTGATTATACGCCCGCGCCACGAAATGGGATAGTGCGCCTGGGCAACAGAAAGCCCTGGCCGCCGGGGCCAGGGCGCGAGCGAGCGGATCGTTCCTTCAGTTTTCGGGGGCAGCCTCAGAGGCGGTCGCCTTGCGGGCGCGCCCCTTTTTCACCACGTTGATGGCCTGCGGCCCCTTTTCGCTATCCTCCACATCGAACTCTACGGGCTGCCCCTCTTCCAGGGTACGGAAGCCATCATCCTGGATGGCCGAGAAATGGACGAAAATGTCCTTGCTAAAGCCGTCCTGGTCGGGCTGGATAAACCCATAGCCCTTGACAGCGCTGAACCATTTGACGATGCCTGTATAGCGTTGCTCAGTCACGGCAGTGCTCCTTGCTCATGCCTCGGATACGAACCGGGCCTGCGACGTGCCTGCCGCCCGACAGCCAAGAGTATATCATACCCTCCTCTGACTGTCAAAATAGCAGGCAAGCCAGGCTTGGCGCGGCGGCTCTTCCTGGCTATACTCTTCATGTCAACTCATGCACGGGAAGGAGATAGGCAATGCCTGATTTGCTACGTACCGGTCGAGGTGTCTGGCGGGGGGATCTCCGCACGGGGGAGGGTCGAGCGTTCAGCGAGAGCGGCGTGATCGAGAATGCACGCATCACCTTCGACTCACGCTTCAGCGGCGCGGGGTCGAACCCCGAAGAGCTGATCGCGGCGGCGCACGCGGCCTGCTTCAGCATGGCGCTTTCGAACATTCTCGCCACCGGCGGCCACACGCCCATCGAAGTCCAGACGACAGCGACCGTCACCCTGCACAAGGGCGAGAGCGGCTTCAAGATTACCAAGGTCTATCTGAATACGGCGGGTGTTGTGCCCGGCATCGACGAGGCGGCCTTCAAAGCAGCGGCCGAAAAGGCTAAGACCAACTGCCCGGTCTCCGTACTGCTGATTCCGGGGCTAGAGGAGCTCAGCCTGGATGCCACCCTGGTGCCGCAGGGGTAGACCCTCAGCTGGACTCTGAGGGCCGCGCCGGTCGTCAGAGTCTTGTGGGCGGCCAACATCTGACGCGCACGGCCAGACGGATGTCCGTCTGGCCGTGCGCGCGCTAATGGGCTATGTCCGGCAAGCCGCCCTACTCCACAACCCAGCGCAGGCGCACGCCGTGGGTCCGCTCCGCCTGGGGCGCCGGGGTGTGCGCGTGACTGGTGCGCAGTTCGAGGGCGAAGGGACCGTCGCCCCGCTCCTCCAGGTACTCCTCTACATCCGGCGAGAAGTCCGGTGCGACCAGCTCGATAGCCGCGCTCCCCGCGTGGAACACCGGCGTGCTATCCTGCCCCCCGTGAGGCGCAACCCCCAGCAAGGCGCGATAGCGGGCGACACCCTGGCCCAGGTCACCTACAGCGATGGTGATACCGGCGACGCCCAGCGCCCCGTTGGCATGTTGGGTCGCAGACCCCGACGGCACGCGGCGGTCGCGGGGCGTCACGTCGTAGCACATGAAGGGCAGGTCGGGCGATGGCGGCAAGCCAAGCTGCCAGTCCACTTGCAGCCCGTCGGGGCGCAGTCGCCCACCGGGAACCGGCCCCACGTACCCCGCGCCGCGCGCATTGGCCGCGGCGAGGTCGGCGGCAATGTCCCCCGGCCACAGGGCAAAGTCCACCAGCCCGCCCCCCTGCTCGTGGCGCTCCCACCAGCGATGGCCCGGCTCATCGCGCTTGAAGGCGATAAGCTCCAGGTAGCTGCCGTCGGCGAAGGCGACCAGGGCGTTGTGAGTCGCACCGCCGGTATGCTCGCCGCCCGGCACGACAGTGAAACCGAGGGCGGTGTAATCGGCCGCCGCCTGCGGCAAATCGTGAACCAGAATGACTATATGATCTATTCCCTTGAGCATGGTGGCCTCCTGCCCGAATTATACACCCGCCCTGAATTGGACGACCCCGCCCAGCGCGGGTAGAATTGGCCCGATGCTCGCGCCACTACCCACACCCCACCGCGTTGCCCTGGTCCACGACTGGCTCAACCAGTACGGCGGCGCCGAGCGCGTGCTTGAAGTGCTCAAGGCCCTGTTCCCCGCTGCCCCCGTCTTCACCGCCATGCTCTGGCCCGACGCGCTACCGGACGCTTATCGGGCCTGGGACATCCGAACCTCGTTCCTGGATGGCTGGCCGCTGGTGAAACAACACCACCAGCCGTTTCTGCCCTTCTACCCGGCGGCCTTCGACTCCCTGGACCTGGCGGGCTACGACCTGATCCTCAGCAACAAGAGCGCGTTTTGCCACGGCGTGCGTAAGCCACCCGGCGCGCGGCACATCTGCTACTGCCTGACGCCGACGCGCTTCGTCTGGGACTTCGACAGCTACGTAGCCCACGAGGGCCGTGGCCGCCTGGCACGGACAGTGGTCCCGCCGCTGCTTGGCCCCTTGCAGGCATGGGACTACGCCGCTGCCCAGCGCGTCGACCACTTCATCGGCATCTCTAGCGCGGTACGCGACCGCATCCGGCGCATCTACCGCCGTGAGGCAAGCGTGCTCTACCCGCCGGTGGACCTGGCGCAGTTTGTGCCGAGCGATAGCCACGACGACTACTACCTGGTGGTCTCGCGGCTCATCCCCTACAAGCGCGTGGACATCGCCATCGACGCCTTCAATCGCCTGCGGCGACGGCTGGTCATCATCGGCGACGGGCGCGACCGGGCGCGGCTGGAGAGTCTGGCGGGGCCGACGGTCGAGTTCTGGGGCCGCCTGCCCGACGACCAGACACACACAGCGATGGCGCGGGCGAAGGCATTCATCTTCCCCGGCCTGGAAGACTTTGGCCTGACACCTGTCGAGGCCCAGGCCAGCGGCCGCCCTGTCATCGCCTACGCGGCGGGCGGCGCGCTCGACACCGTGATTCCCGGCCTGACGGGGGCGTGGTTCTACCCGCAGACCGCCGACGCCCTGGCCCGTACCGTCGAGGCGCTAGACGTGGCCGCGCTAGACCCGGCGGTGTGCCGCGCCAACGCAGCCCGCTTTGACGTCCACGTGTTCCGCCAGCGCCTGGGGGATTACCTCGCCGCGCTGACATAGCGCGGCGACACCGTAGCCAGTAGGGCTACCCTTACAAGGTTGTCGCTATGGAGTTGAGGACGTATTGGGCTATTCTACGCCGCCGCTGGTGGGCGGTGCTGCTGCCCCTGCTGATCGTACTGGCGCTGGGTCTGTTGCAGCGGCCCGCGCCGCCGGTCTACACCCTTAGCCTCGGCCTGCTGGTCGATGTGCCAGGCCTGCCCACCGAGCAGACGCTCACGATCGACCCACGCTGGACCGCGCCGCAGGCCGCCGAGTACCTGGTGGACGACCTGAGCGTCTTCGTGCGCGGCGGTGAGTTCGCGCGCCTGGTGCGGCAACGCCTTCCCGCCGAGCTGGCCGCCGATGTGGGCCAGTTCGCCAGTACCTCATCGTCCCAGACGCAGCATCGCACCGTGACGCTGAGCCTCACCCGTGGCGCGGCCTCCGACGAGGCTGCCCAGCGCGAGTTGACTGCCATTGGCCAGGCGGCGGTGGCCGCGCTGCGCGAGGATACACCCAGCTACTTCGTGCGCCTCAACGGCCAGCCTGAAATCAGCGTCATCGACGGGCCGAGTATCGGCAAAATCAGCGCTGGCCTCCGCGACCGCCTGGACCTGCCCCTGCGGCTGCTACTCGGCTTGCTGGCTGGCGTCGGCCTCGCCTTCTTGCTGAACTACCTGGACACGCGGCTGTACACCGCCGCCGACGTGGAGAGCCTGGGCGTGAATGTGTTATCGGAAATCCCTCGGCGATGAGGCAAAAGACGAAGGACGAAAGACCAACGACCAGTAGGCTATCGCCGTGGGGTCTTTGTCCTTCGTCCTCGGTCGATTGGTGGGGCCGGAAGGAATCGAACCTTCACCAGCCGGTTATGAGCCGGCAGCACTGACCACTGTGCTACGGCCCCGGGCAAGAGCGGGCGACGAGATTCGAACTCGCGACATTCTACTTGGAAGGCAGACGCTCTACCCCTGAGCTACGCCCGCACAGAGTTGTAAGTCGGGGCGAGAGGATTTGAACCTCCGACCTCCTGGTCCCAAACCAGGCGCGCTAACCGGACTGCGCCACGCCCCGCCACCCATGACCGGCCCGCCACGGTGGGCACGGCCGCCCGCAAAGTATAGGGCCTTCGCGCGGGTGCGTCAATTAGACGGCAGCACCCGCAATGTGTCTTACATTCAGCCGCGTTGGAGTTCCCCGTGAGCGATGTTCTGCCCCTCGGTAAGCTGCCGCCCGAGCGTCTCGTGGCCTTGCTACAGCGCTACGCCCAACCCGCCCCCGACGTGGTTGTCGGCCCCGGCCTCGGCCTCGATGCCGCCGTCCTGCGCCTCGGCGACCGACTCCTCGTCGCCAAGTCGGACCCCATCACCTTCGCTACCGACGAAATCGGCTGGTACGCCGTCAACGTCAACGCCAACGACGTGGCCGCCCTGGGCGGCACGCCGCGCTGGTTCCTGGCTACGCTGCTCCTGCCGGCAGCAACGACGACGCCCGCCCTGGCCGAGGGCATCTTCGCCCAAATCACTGCCGCCTGCGCTGACATCGGCGCCGCCCTGGTAGGTGGTCACA
>CAZJJF010000007.1:0-18463 GCA_964546245.1 uncultured Anaerolineales bacterium | reverse complement strand
GGACCATGCTGGGCGAGGTGGCCGCCACCAGTCTGGTAACGGGGGCGGGGGCACAGGTTAGCGACGCCGTGCTGCTGACGAAGGCCGTCGCCCTTGAAGGAACGGCCCTCATCGCCCGCGAGAAGGCGGCCCAACTGGCGCACCTGCCCGCCGACCTGCTCGCCGAGGCGCGCGGCTACCTGCACCACCCCGGCATCTCCATCGTCCGCGATGCCGCCGCGATTCGCGCCGCTGGCCCTGTCCACGCCATGCACGACCCCACCGAGGGCGGCGTGGCGATGGGCCTGCACGAGGTAGCTACCGCATCCGGAGTGGGGCTGGCAATTGACGCCGACGCCCTGCCCATCCTACCGCCGACGGCTGCCCTGTGCGCCACCTTCGACCTGGACCCGCTGGGCCTCATCGCCTCGGGCGCGCTCATCGCCATCGTGCCGCCGGCCGCCGCCGCTGGCGCGCTAGCCGCGCTGGCAGCGGCAGGTATCGCCGGGCAATGCATCGGCCGCGTCGTCCCCGCCGAGCAGGGCGTGACGCTGCGCCAACGCGGTGAGGCTATTCCCCTGCCCACCTTCACCCGCGACGAACTGACGCGGCTGTTTTAGCTAGGACCAACGACGAAGGACGAAGGACCAACCAGAGATGATTTCCTTGGTCGTCGGTCCTTCGTCCTCGGTCGTTGGCCCTCGATGGTCGGTAGCCGTTCCTCCCGTCACGGGAAGACGGGCGTGGGCAGCGGCGGATACAGGAAGCGGCCCCGGCCGTTGGCCCACTCGTTGCTGTTGAGGTAGTCGCTCACCGCGCCGCCCGGCGGCACGATCCCGTCCAGCGCGGCGGCCAGGTCGGGCGGCAGACGCATGCCGAGGACGGCCAGGTTGTCCTCCAGATGAGCCAGCGTGCGCGGGCCGATAATAGGCGCGGTGATGCCCGGCTGGTCCTTAGCCCACAGCAGGGCCAGTTGGGCCGCAGTCATGCCCGCCTCGCCCGCCAGGGCTGCCACAGCCTGCGACGCCGCCAACGCGGCCGGGGTGATGCGGTCGCCGAACGGCCCCGCACCCATGCGCGCCGCGCGCGAGTCAGCCGGCGCGGCCTCGCCGGGGCGATAGCGGCCGGCCAGCATGCCACCCGCCAGCGGCGACCACGGCAGCAGGCCGACGCCGTACTTCATCGCCAGGGGAACCAGTTCGTTCTCGATACGACGGTCGAGCAGGTTATAGGGTGGCTGCTCGGTGACGAAGCGCGCCAGGCCCTTCATCTCGCTCACCGCCAGGCCTTCCATGACCTGCCAGGCCGGGAAAGTCGATGTGCCGACGTACAGCACCTTACCCTGGCGCACCAGATGGTCCAGCGCGCCCAGAGTCTCGTCGATGGGGATAGCCGCCACGGGCCGGTGCATCTGATACAGGTCGATAGTCTCGGTTTGCAGGCGGCGCAGCGATGCCTCGCAGCCCGCGATGATGTGCCGCCGCGAGTTGCCCCGGTCGTTGGGGCCAGGCCCCATCGCATTATGGACCTTCGTCGCCAGGATAATCTGGTCGCGCTGGCCGCTTTCCTTCAGGAAGCGGCCCACGATGCGCTCGCTCTCCCCCGCATTGTACACGTCAGCCGTGTCAATAAAGTTGATACCGGCCTCGACGGCGCGGCGCATGATAGCCTGGGATTCGGCTTCTGGGGTAGGCGCGCCAAAGTTCATCGCGCCGAGACACAGGGGCGAGACCAGGACGCCGCTGCGTCCCAACGAACGGTATTGCATGGCTTTCTCCTATCGTGGTAGCAATCTATGAGCGATGATCATCGCGGTAAACCGACCGACATGCGAAGGTACGCCCGCCAGCTGGAGCGGAACCTTGCCTTTGCCATCGTGTTCTTCATCATCGTCGTCGCCGTGGCCCTTATCTGGCTGTTCCTGGGTGGTGACGCGGCGCGGGCCGCCCTCTTCTGCTCCCTGGGCGGCGCGCTCCTCTTCGGCCTGCTGTATGCGATGCTGAGTCTCCTCGGCCGCGCCAGCGACAGCCTCTGGCGGCGCTGACGCCCGCGCCGCCGCAGGTCGCCAGGAGCGGGGTCACGGCGACGAGGCGGCCCGCACCGCCGCGATGAAGCGGCGCACGCGCTCAGGGTCCTTGCGCAGCGGATTGTCGGAGCGGCTCGTACCAGATTGGGAGTCGACGCCGGCCGGGCCGACGGCCTGAATGGCGGCGGCGACATTGTCCGCGTTCAGCCCGCCCGCCAGGATGACCGGCGTGGGCACGCTCTGCGCGATGCGGCGACTGATACTCCAGTCGTGGGTCAGCCCTGTCACCCCCACCCGGCCGCTGCCTGGGTCGCGGGAGTCGAGGAGCAGATAGTCAACCACGCCCGCGAACCTGACGGCCACGTAATAGGCCAGCGGCCCAGTGACCGCCACCGACTGCATCAGGGGCAGCCCCGGCAGTCGCTGCCTGACCTGGTGCGCGCCGTCCGCGCTGAACTGATCCAGGGGCGCGGCCAGGTGCAGAATGTCGGGCTGGACGGCGCGGGCCATGGCCTCAATTTCGTCGGGGTCGTCGGCCACCGTCAGGGCGACCCGCTTGACGCCATCCGGTACCGCGGCGAAGATGGTCCGCGCCGTAGCGAAGTCCACTTCGTCCGGGGTGCGACCATGCTCGCCCGCCACCAGACCGATGTGATCCGCGCCCAGAGCCGCAACCCTGGCCGCGTCATCAGGCGTGGTGAGGCCATAAATCTGGAGAATCATGCCGTCGCCAACGCCTGGGCCAGGTCAGCAATCAAATCGTCCGCATGCTCCAGCCCAATCGACAGGCGCAGCAGGTTGTCAGGGGTGCGCGTCGCTGGCCCCTCGATAGACTGGCGGTGCTCGATGAGGCTCTCCACCCCGCCCAGGCTCGTGGCGTGGATGAACAGCCGTACCCCGGCCGCCACCCGCAGCGCGGCCGCCCGGCCGCCCCGCACCTGGATAGCAGCCATGCCGCCGAAGCCGCTCATCTGTCGCGCAGCGACCGCGTGCTGTGGGTGGGATGCCAGCCCCGGATAGTGGACGGCCTCAATTCTGGGATGCTCAGCCAGGAAAGCGACGACTCGCGTGGCGTGCTCGGTGTGGGCGCGCATCCGTAGCGGCAAGGTGCTAATGCCGCGCAGCAGCAGCCAGCAGTCGAAGGGCGATGGGACGGGGCCGCCGTTGCGCTGGATGAAGCGGATGCGCTGAAAGAAGTCGTCATCCTCGCGGGCCACCAACGCGCCGCCCGTCACGTCGGCGTGGCCACCCAGGTACTTGGTGGTCGAGTGCATGGCGATATCCGCCCCCAGCGCCAGCGGTCGCTGCAAGACCGGCGTCGCCCAGGTATTGTCGACGACCACCCGCGCCCCAACCGAGCGCGCCAGGGCCACGACGCCCGCGATGTCTGTCACCCGCAGCAAGGGGTTCGACGGCGTCTCCACCCAGATCAGGCGCGTGGTCGGCCGCAGGGCGGCCCGCACCTGGTCCAGGTCGGTCATATCGACGAAGCTGGCCTGTAGTCCCCACGCCTCGAACAGGCCGCGCAACAGCTGCGCCGTGTTGTAGTAAGCGTCGTTGGGCGCGATCACGTGGTCGCCCGGCGCGAGGACCTGGAAGACGGTCATCGTCGCCGCCGAGCCGGAGCCGAAGGCGGCCGCCACCGCACCCCCCTCCAACGCGGCCAGCCGGGCTTCCAGGGCGGCGCGGTTAGGGTTGTCGGTGCGAGCGTAGAAGAAGCTGTCGGGCGGCTCGCCGTCGGCGCGGCGAGCGTACGTCGTCGATAGGTAGATGGGCGGCGCGACGCTCCCGCTGGGGTCAGCGTCCAGCCCGGCGTGGATGGCGAGGGTCTCAAGGTTCACGGGGGGTGACTCGCTGGCGGCGGCTGGCGTGGAGGACGGTCAAGCCCACGACCTGATCACCCTCGTCGCGGATGATCGCATCGTCATCCGTCAGCTCACTGTCTGTCGCATGACTGGGCTTCTTGAAGTTGATGTACAGGGCATCGGCCTCAGCATCATAGGATGCCCACAGATAGCCTTCCGGGGACTGACTCAGCGCCGGGACGAGACGCAAGAACTGTTCAATGTTCGCTACGGCCATACCTGTACCCTCTTGTCTAGATACTGCGCTTTCCGTAACTGGCCGGCTATGGCATACTTCTGGCTCAACCACTATCGTAACGATGGACCTTTCGGGAGTCAAAGTCGCTACCCATGTGCCCCGCCTGCCACGAATTGTGCATGATCTGGCCGCTCACCACGCCGTCGGCCCTGAGTAGCGCCTTACGCCTGGTGCAGGGCTTCGTCGCCGACGGCACGCTGGCGGTCGACGCCCATGCCGCGCCGCTGCCCATGCCCCCCTTCGCCGAGGTCAATCCCCAAGGCCCGTGGGCCGACGTGCTGGAGTACCACTTCCACTGCCGTCGCTGTGGTGAGGGCTTCGTCCTCTCCGCCGAGGCCCACCACGGCAGCGGCGGGAGTTGGCGGGTGGAACCATGAAAGAGTCCTACCAGATCGCCCATGAGTTGTATGCACGGGCCGTTGCCCAGGGGGCGCGCCCCGACGTGTGCCTGTGCTGCGGCGCGGACATCATTGGCGGGCTACCCGCCTGCGTCGAGCTGTTCGCCGAGCTGGGTGCGCTGCGCTACACCGACCCCGCCTACGCCGCGCCCACCCTGTACGGCGTCGATGCCCACGCCTTGCAGCATCCGGAGATTCACGGCAAGAAGAACAACGCCGCCCACCTGCTGCGCCTGCACTGGCTGTTTAGCCGCCCTGAGACCGCCCACGTCGGTGTGATTCCCCGCTGGTGGCATGACTGGCTCAACACGGGCGCCATCCCCACCCTGGAGCCACCCCGCCAGCGCGGCGACCTGACCGTGATCGATGTCGCCGTCGCCCACTGCGCCGACGACTTCGCCCGCCTCATGGAAGCCTGGGCGCGCTCCGTCTACGCCGCCTGGGGCGAGCATCACGCCTGGGCGGAACGGGAACTGCGGCGGCTGCTACCATGATCCCAAGTCGCTCGCGCTGGATAGCCATATCCAGCGCGGGTGGGGCGGCGGATATGGCTATCCGCCGCGAGCGCATGGACAACGTTCTCAAGGAGATGGGTATTCATGCACGCCACCGGTACTTTCGACGTCAAGCTCAATCCATTCCCACCCGACGCCTACACCGAGGGCACGCCCCTCGCCCGGCTAGCCATCGACAAGCAGTTCCACGGTGACCTGGCAGCGACCAGCCAAGGGCAGATGCTCAGCGCGGGGACGGCCGTCGATGGCTCGGCGGGCTACGTCGCCATCGAGCGTGTGACAGGCACGCTGGCTGGGCGGCGCGGCAGCTTCGTCCTCCAGCACTCCGGCCTGATGAATCGCGGCGCGCCGCACCTGACCATCACTGTCGTGCCCGACTCGGGGACGGACGAGTTGACCGGCCTGGCGGGCGCGATGACCATCCACATTGCCGACGGCGCTCACTCCTACACCCTCGACTACTCGCTGTAGGTCCACGCCTTGACAAACCGTGGTACAATTACATAACCTGAGATGTGCCGCCGGTTGATTAGCCCTCAACCCTACAGGAAACTCGGAGGCAGTGATGGACGAGTTCCTCAAGCGGGGTCTCTCGCCACAGTACCAGCATCGACCTCTGGCGGACCTGCTGAGCGCGTCGCCCAGCGTTCTAAAGGGCGTCACAACTAATCGGGCGCAGGCGCTGGCTGCGCGCCACAACGTTCGCACCCTCTCTGACCTGCTCGACCGCTGGGACCTGGACGCAGACCTGCGGCAGCGGCTGAATCCCAACCTCGTCGTCGCTCTGTGGTGCTACGTGTTTCATCCCGGCTACGATCCCGGCCCGCCCTGCCGCTGGGCACGCCTGTTCGCCGCCGCCCCCCTCGATCACTACGTCAACCACCCGTCGGCCCGCTTTCGCACCGCCTTCGGCCCCGTCCTCTACCGCGGCCGCCTGGACGGGACAGCACGCGTTCTCGTCGTCGGCCAGGACCCGGCCACCGATGAGATTCTCGCCCAGCGCAACCTCGTCGGCGACGCGGGTCAGAAGCTGCAACGGCTCCTCAACAAATTGGGGCTGACCCGCTCGTATCTCATGCTGAACAGCTTCATCTTCGGCATCAAGGGGCAGTTCGACGACGAGATGGAGGCCATCGCCCAGGAAGCGCCCATCCTGACGTATCGCAACCAACTGTTCGACCGCGCGGCGGCGACCAATTCGCTGCAAGCGATTCTCGCCTTTGGTAAAGGGGCGCGAACGTGCCTGGACCTGTGGCCCGGCAAGGCGGCCTTTCAGGTGATTGAGTTCACCCACCCCAGCGCACCCGACACCATCACGCTCCCCAACTGGAACGCGAACCTGGCGGCAGCTCAGGCCCTCGTCACCGCCGACCCCGGCGCCCAGGTGGACCTGACGCCCTACGGCGCGGCGTTCACCCCCGCTGATTCCGTCGCCATCCCGCGCGTTGACCTGCCCTTCGGCATCCCACCCTGGCACGGGACCAACGGCACGCGCAGCCACCGTAACGGCGACACCCAGATCGTGTGGGACGCCATCTGACCCCCCCCGTCACCGCCGCGCACGGCTCCCACAGCCACGCTAGCCGCGCTGGGTCACTGGGTTGCGCAATGTACCGATACCGGCCACGTGGATGGACACCACGTCGCCGTCCTGGAGGCTGATGTCGTCGGGCGGAACGATGCCCGTGCCCGTCAGCAGGAAGACGCCATTGGGAAAATCATTCTCTCGCCACAGGTAGTCCATCAGCTCCCTGACGTCGCGCTTCAGGCGGTCGAAGGACGTCTCCCCCTCGAAGATTCGCTGCCCCTGCCGCTCGATCTGTAGCTGGATATGCAGGCTGGCCGGATCGAGACCGTCAGCCAGCACGATCACCGGCCCCAGGGCGCACGCCTGGTTGTAGACCTTCGCCTGAGGCAGGTACAGCGGGTTGTCGCCCTCAATGTCGCGCGCGCTCATATCGTTGCCGATGGTGTAGCCGACCAGCGCGCCCCGCCCATCCATCACCAGGGCAACCTCCGGCTCGGGCACGCTCCACCGCGAGTCGGCGCGGATGCGCACCGGCACGTGGGGGCCAACGACATGGTGCGGGTTGGCTTTGAAGAACAACTCCGGCCGCTCGGCCGCGTAGACACGGTCGTAGATGCCGCTCTGCCCCGACTCAGCCTCGCGCGCCTCCACCGAGCGACGGTAGGTCACGCCCGCCGCCCACACCTCCTGGTGGTCGATGGGGGCCAGGATGTGGGGCGTGCGGTTGGAGGGCCGGCGGTCCAGCTCCGAAAACAACACATCGGCAACCTCGTCCGCCACCTGCCCCTGAATCCACTGGGCGAAGCCGCCCGGCGGGAAGCCGCTTGCCCGCGCCAACAGGCTGGCCAGGGTGCGCGGGCGGTTCGGCTCGGCCTCCGTCAAGTCATACACCTCGTCCTCGATGATCACGCCCACGCGGATACCCAGCGGCGGCATGTAGTAGCGGCAGAATTGCATGCGCTCTCCTCGGCGGCTCACCGCACCGGGTTTTCCAGCCGCCCCAGCCCATCGATCTCGATAGCCACCGTATCACCCGGCTTCAGCCACAGCGGCGGCTTGCGCGCCGCGCCAACCCCCGGCGGCGTGCCGGTCATGATCACGTCGCCCGGCTCCAGAGTGAAGTTTTGGGACAGGAACGCGACCAGGCTCGGCACATCGAAAATCAGGTTGCCCGTCGTCGAGTTCTGCACAGGCTGCCCGTTCAAAAGGCAGCGGATGCCCAGCGCAGCCGGGTCATTCACCTCGTCCCGCGTGACCAGCATCGGCCCTAGTGGGCAGAAGGTGTCCTGGCTCTTGCCGCGCACCCACTGGCCGCCATCACTGCGGCTGCCCGACTGAACGTCGCGCGCGCTGACGTCGTTGCCGCACATGTAGCCAGCCACGTAGCCCATCGCCGCCTCAACCGAAACATGCCGCGCCGTGCGACCGATGACCACACACAGCTCCGCCTCATAGTCCACCTGCTCGGTAATGTCCGTCGCCCAGGTGATGGCGTCCCCTGGGCCGATGACCGCCGTCGGGTACTTGGCAAATACGATGGGCCGCTTGGGCAGCGTGGCCCCCGTCTCGGCGGCGTGGTCGCTATAGTTGAGGCCGATAGCCATGATCTTGGGCGGGCGCGGGATGGGCGCGGCCAGGCGTGTCCCCGCCAGCGGCACGCTCGGCGCGTCCGGATTCGCTAGCGCCGCGCCGACCTTGCGCCACTCCGTCGCCTCGCTCTGTAGCAGACCGAGCAGCGTGACCGGCAGGCTGGGGTCAGCGGCGGCCAGATCGATGATTCGGTCGTCGCGGAGCGCGCCCAGGCGGGGCGTGTCGCCGTCGTAGAAAGTCACAAGACGCATTCAGGTTCTCCTGCTGGGTATCGAATAGAGGCCTCGCTGCTCGGCTCATTGCGCCGACCAGCCACCATCCACAACGAGGACCGCGCCAGTCATAAAGCTCGAAGCATCGGAGGCCAGGAAAGCCACCGCGCCCGACAGCTCCCACGGCTCACCCCAGCGCCCCATCGGGATGCGCTGAGTGAAATAGTCCATCGCCGCCGGATCGCCCTTGAACACCTCGTTCATGGCGGTCATATGCGGCCCCGGCGCCAGGGCGTTGACGGTCACGCCACCCGCCCCCCACTCCAGGGCCAGCGTGCGCGTCAGCTGAATCAGGCCGCCTTTGGTCGCTGTGTACGCAGCGCGGCCGGGCAGCCCGACCAGGCCTAACATCGACGACACGTTGATGACCCGCCCCCAGCCGCGCCCCAGCATGGCGGGCGCAGCCGCCTGAGCCAGATAGAAGGGCGCGGACAGGTTGATGTCCACCAGCCGCTGCCACGCCGCGGCCGGGAACCCCACCGCCGCCTGGCGGTGATTGACCCCCGCGTTATTGACCAGGATGTCGATGGGGCCGAGCGCAGCCGTGGCGCGCGCCACCAACCCTTGCGCCTGCTCCGCGTCTGCTACGTCCGCCACAACACTCACCGTTCGCGCGCCCGTCTCCGCGGTCACGCGCTCAGCCAGGGCGGCCAGTCTCGCTTCGTCGCGGCCTGACAGCGCCAGGCTGGCCCCCAGCTGGGCCAGGGTGAGACAGATGACCTCACCCAGGCCGCCCGCCGCCCCCGTGACCAGCGCGGCGCGGCCATCCACTCGAAACCGATCCAGGACATGGGGCATAGGCGCGCTCCTCAGGTGGCTAGTGTAGCACGCGCACAGGGAAACGTAAAGCGTGCGCCCACCCCCGCCACCGCCGCGCTCCTTGACTCTACATGGAGCAGTGCTATGCTGTCCTCAAGCTTCGCCGTTCAACCACCTTCCTAACCCCATTCCCTGGTCTCCCTCGACCGAGGAGGCGCCATGAAAGGCTGTCGATGGATCGTCCGCCTGCTCCTCGTCCTGCTGCTTGCCCTGCTGCTCCTCCTGTGGCGTCTGCTGCGCCGTAGTCGGCCCGCACCCCGCGAGGATGTCGCCACCCGCCAGGATCGCATCGCTCGCGAGGAGTGCCTCAAGGTTCCCGCTCCCGTCTACCGCCGCCCCGACCCCCTCATCTACTGCCAGCGTTACCTGATGAGCCAGGGCCTGGCCGTCACCTGGGACAACCCCGATATTCAGCTCTTCCAGGCAGGCGTCCCCGTCCCGTCCCACACCCTGGCCCCGGCCACCGAGTACGAGATCGTCGCCCGTATCTGGAACGGCTCAAAGGATGCCCCCGCCGTCAACCTGCCGGCGCGCTTCTCCTACCTGACCTTCGGCGTTGGAACCACCAGCACATTCATCGCTGAGACCCACGTTGACCTGCCGGTGCGCGGCGCGCCGGGCCACCCCACCTTCGCCCGCGTTCCCTGGCGCACCCCAGCCACCCCCGGCCACTACTGCATCCAGGTCGAGCTCATCTGGAGCGACGACGCCAATCCCGCCAACAACCTCGGCCAGGAGAACGTCAACGTCAAGGCCCTCAACTCACCGCGCGCCGTGTTCGACTTCCCCGTGCGCAACGCTGCCAACCGCCCGCGCACCCTGCGCCTCGCCGCCGATACCTACCGCCTGGGGCAAGCCCCACCGTGCGAGCCGCAACGCCCGCCCCGCAACCGGGCCGAGGCCGAGCGCCAGCGCGCGGCGCGGCGCGCGGCGGCCCAGGCGCGGCACAATCTGGCCGCCTACCCCGTGCCGCCCGGCTGGCGCGTCGCTCTGCCCGGCCAGGTGGAACTGCGGCCCGGCGAAGAGCGTGTCGTAAGGGTCGATATCACCGCCCCCGATGGCTTCGTCGGCGAGCAGGTCTTCAACATCAACGCCTGGGATGAGAACCTTCTCGTCGGCGGCGTCACGCTGCACGTGCACAGTTGAGCCAGGAGGACACAATGGGCGCACCCATGTATACCGAGTGTGTCGAGCGGGACAAGTACGAAGATCTGGACCTGACACCCGAAGCCGTGGTCGCGGCCGGCTCCTTCCTGCTATTTGGCGTGGTGGGGCTGTTCGGCTCACTTGTCGCCGCCATGTCGGCGCTACGCAAGATTCTGGAATACATGCTCTACGGCAAGCTGGTTTGCCTGGGCGGCGACCGCTGCGCCGTGGGCCGCATCGCCGCCTTCGAGACCGTCGACGACAAGAGCGGCTTCGACAGAATCGACAACGACTTCTCGATGAACCTGCTCCTGGCCCCCTACGACCTGGAGTTCTTTACCCAGGATAGCTTTGAGGCGCGTTACAAGCTGGTTATCAAGGAGCCGAAGCAAGGCGCGCTCATCACCGAGCAGGCTAACATGCCTGAACCACGCGAGCCGAAGGATGGCAAGCATTTCGAACCCTACTACGTCGAATTCCCCGACAAGACCTACATTACCTACAACCCCTTCCTCGGCAGCCACGGCGTACCCTATAAGGTCCCTGTCTTCCATTGCGAGATCGAGGGTGAGCGCCTCATCACCATCTACAAGGCCCTCAACTTGCCTTTCAGCCTCATCCCCGGCCTGGACAAGGTATGCCGCATCAAGGTCTTCGGCATCCCCGTCGGCCGCTGGGCCTGCGCCGTTGTGGCCGCCCTGCTCGCGCCCGCCATCCTGGCCGCCCTGGCGATTGCCTGGGCGGCCGGCTCCGACGACAACCGCGACTTCGACAACGCGGGCAGTCTCAGCCGGGGCGACGCAGTCATTATTCGCGGGCGCTGGGTGTACGACGCGGGTCATTCCGGGTGGAACGAATTTCACCCGGTCATCAGCGTCCAGAAGCTGTCAGAGCAAGAGGTCAAGGCGAACGTCGCGTCGGGGCACAGCTGGACCCACTTCGACGACCTGTACGACCGCTGGTGCCACCAGACCGGCATCGCCCCGCTACCCGCCGACGTGGGCACGCGACCCGCTGGCATGACGCCGGAGCAGGGGGCCGTCTACGACGCGCAGCAGCAGCCCGAAAACCAATGGGACTTGCACCCGCTGGTGGACGGCTGCCGGCCGCGCCACGAGGACGACCCCAAGCCGCCGCCCGGTCCCATCATCCACTGAGGCGGCCGCCACCTGCCCTGCGGCGCTCGTCCCAGCGAACGAGGCGGATGGAACACGGACCAACACAGACCAGACGGACGACACGGAGGATGAGGGGCTTCTATCCTCCGTGTCGTCCGTGTTCGTCCGTATCCGCCTGTCGCCCCCGCCGCCGCGCCGCCTCCACCAGGGCCAGGGCGGCGAAGTGGGGTAGCGCGAGCTGCCGCCGCCAGCGCCAGGGTTCCGTCACCAGGCGATACAGCCACTCCAGCCCTACCCGTCGCATCCAGACCGGCGCGAGCCGGCTGCGCCCCGTCAGATAGTTGAACACACCCCCGACCCCGACCATCACCGGGATCCCCAGGTCGCGGTTGCGCGCCATCCAGGCCTCCTGCCGGGGTGCGCCGTAGGCCACCAGCAGCACGTCCACCCCACCCGCCGCCTGCACCGCCGCGCGCGTCGCGACATCGCCGGCCGGCGCAGCGTCGCCCGCGAAAGTCCCGACAATCCTTAGCCCAGGGTAGAGCGCGGCCAGAACCTGTCCCGCTTCGGTAGCCACCCCCGGCCCCGCCCCCAGCAGGAACCAGCGGTCGCCGCGCCGCGCCGACGCAGCCGCCAGGTGTGGGACCAGGACAGAGCCGGGCACGCGGGCGCGTAGCGGCGTGCCCAGCAGCCGCGCCGCCCACAGCAGGCCCACGCCGTCGGGCACGGCCAGGTCAGCGGCCGCCAGATCATGGGCGAAGGCCGTGTCACGCCGCGCCAGCATCACCATCTCCGGGTTCGGCGTGACGACGACGCGCGGCCGCCCCTCGTCGATCCAGTGCGCCAGCAGCGCCACCGCCTCAGCGGGTATCACATCGTCGACGCCCACACCGAGGACGCCTACCCTGCGCGGGCGCGATGCCCCATCCATGACCATGTTAGTCGTGTCGCGCGGCGTAGTAGCCGTCGGGCAAGGCCGCCACCGCCAGCGGCGCATCGTACAGCGCCGACAGGTTCGCCGAGGCCAGCACGTCGGCCTTAGACCCGTCGCGGAACACCCGCCCCGCGCGCAGCATCACCACCCGTTCCACCTCCGGGATAATCTCCTCCACGTGGTGCGTCACCAGCAGAATCGTCTTTCCCTGCCGCGCGACGCCGCGCAGCGTCTCCAGGAAGCGCCGCGCCGCCAGCATGTCCAGCCCCGTCGTCGGCTCGTCCAGCAGCAACGCCGCCGGGTCGGGGGCCAGGGCGCGGGCGATAAGCACCCGCCGCGCCTCCCCGGTCGACATCTCCCCCAATGGTTTCTGCGCCAGGTGCGACGCCTCCATCAGGTCCAGCGCCGCCCGCGCCCGCTCCCACATGGCGGGCGTGATATCCTGGTGCTGGAACAGAGCATAGGCGGCAAAGAAGCCCGTTACCGCCGCCTCCAAACCCTTGAGTCGGCCATGACGGGCGTCGGTGAACGTATCGTCCAGTTCCGGCGACACGATACCCAACCGCTGCCGCAAATCGAACACATTCCAGCGGGCGCGGCCAAAGACGCGCACCGCCGGCGAGCCATCCTCGTGCAGCAGCGGGTAGTGCAGAAAGGCAATCAGCTTGATGAGGGACGTCTTGCCCGACCCGTTAGGGCCGAGAATAGCGGTGTGCTCCCCTTCCTGCACCGTCAGCGAAATGCCGTCCAGAGCGCGCACGCCGCGCCCCTTGACGACCGTGGCGCTATGGATCTGAAGGAGAGGCACGGAGGGGTGAGGTGTGGTCATAGTCACCTATTGTAGCGCGCTGCGCGTTTTCATGCATTTTTCATAAGAACGGCCTGGCCTTCTATGAGGCCTTCACGCAGTCCATGCTATAGTGCGACTACCTGTCCGGGGCATCGCCCCGCCGCGCGGCGTTGGGTAGTAAGGAGAAGATGGAGTGAATCCCGTGGCTGGAGCCCCACCAACCGTACAGCCCCTCGCCAGTCTGTCGCTATCCCTATCCAACCCTGCCCTCCTGGCTGAGACTCTGTTGAGCGCGGCCCTTGATGGCTGCGCCGACCGCCTGGCCCTGCCCGATGAAGCCGCCGTCCTGACTCGCCTCCTGAATCATGATGAGGCAGCGCGCCACCACTGCTTGCGAGAGCTGGCCCAGGGCGTCGCGCACGTTCTCAGTCTGCTCGACAGCGACATCACCCGCGTCTACAGCTATGACCCTGCCGAGCTGATCGACTTGGGCGCACCGGAAGAGCCGCACCTGACCTTGCCGCTGCACCTGGTCATCTGCACACGCCGACCGACGGCGGCGCTCATCTCACTGCTGGCGGCGTTGGATCGAGCGCTCCAGCAAGACCTGGCGGACCGCGTGCGACCCCATCGGGTAGCGCCCATGCTGCATGTCCATGTCATCGACGATGCCAATGTTCGCCGCCAGACTAGCTGCGCGACCCTGCTCTTCACGCCCCACCAGGAGCCGATCCAGGTCTGGCGCCGCTGACCCCCACCGCGCGAAGGACGACAGAAAAGGAGAATGGATGTGATAACCAACAGCCCCGTGGCGATCAAGCAGTATCTCATGGACGAGATCGCGCGGCTGACGCGGGAGGTCGAACCCCAGGCGGTGACGCAACTGGCGGCAGACGAGGGCCATGATGAGTATGACATGTCGATGCGCATCCTGGAGCAGGCGCGCGAGCACGCCGTCGTCGAACAGCGCGAGCGATTGCTACTCCAGATGCAAAGAGCCTACGCGCGGCTGACCGCCGGCGCCTATGGCATCTGCGAGGACTGCGGAAAGCCGATTCTCGTCGAGCGGCTGGAGGCGCTGCCGTGGGCTACGCTGTGTGTCGCCTGCCAGGGGCGGCGCGAGCAAGGCAAAGGGCGGCGCTGGAAGTAGCGTTATCTCGTGCGACCTGACAGGGCGGCCAGCGCGGCCGCCCTCTCCCTTTGCGGCGTTGCCTCGGCCGACGCCCATTGCCTTCGCAGGCTCTCCACGCTAGAATCAATCCAGAGCGCCATATTACGCCGCCCGCCGGGCAACCGGCCGAGGAGCACCAGGCCCATGGACAACGACCAGCGCGAAGCAGCGACGTTGGCGGAGATCATCTCGATTCTAGCCCACGAGATGCGAACGCCTCTCACGTCCATCAAAGGCTACGCCACAGCGCTGCTGATGGAGGAGGCCACCTTTAGCGTCGCCACGCAACGCGAGTTCCTGCGCATCATCAGCGACGAATGTGACATCCTGCAAGGACTGATTCGCGACCTGCTCGAGTCATCCATGATTGACGCCGGCGGCCTGGCGCTGGAGCCGCGACCCATACAGGTTGATCGTCTGGCAGCCAGCATCGTGGATGATATGGCGCGCCATAGCCCAACACACCGTTTCATCGTGGACTTCCCACGCTACTTCCCGCTAGTCGAGGCCGACCCCAACCGTATCACCCAGGTCTTGCGTAATCTACTGGATAATGCCGCCAAGTACTCGCCGCAGGGTGGCTTGATCGTCGTTCGCGGCGAGGCGCGCGGCGATGAAGTCGTGGTCAGCGTGGCTGACCAGGGCATCGGCATTGCGCCTGAGCACCTCAACCGCCTGTTCGAGAAATACTTCCGCATCAAGGCGGGCGACAGTCGCGGTGTGGCTGGCTCCGGCCTGGGCCTGCCCATAGCGCGCGCCATCGTCGAGGCCCACGGCGGCCGTATCTGGGCTGAAAGCCACCTCGGCCAGGGCAGTACCTTTGCCTTCACGCTACCGCGCGCCTCCCAGGCGGAACGACCACAGCCCCGAGGACATTGACTATGGCTGAGCGCATCCTGGTCGTCGAAGATGAGCCGCGCGTGGTCCGCCTGGTCAGCGAGATCCTGCGCGCCGTAGGCTTCCAGCTTCTCCTGGCGAGCAACGGACAGCAGGCGCTAGAGCTGGTAGCCCTGGAACGGCCCGACCTGGTCTTACTGGACCTCATGCTGCCCGGCGAGCTAGACGGCTATGAAGTCTGCCGCCGCATTCGCGAATTCTCCACTGTGGCAATTATCATGCTGACGGCCCGGGCGCAGGAGCGAGACCTGCTGCGTGGCTTCGAGATGGGCGCCGATGATTACCTGACCAAGCCCTTCAGCGCCAAGGAACTGGTAGCGCGGGTCAAGGCCGTCCTGCGCCGCAGCCAGCGCCCCGAGGAGACCAGCATCGCCACATGGACATGTGGCAACTGGGAGATCAACTTTGCCCAGCATCGCGTCACGGTGGGCGGCCAGGCCGTCGCGCTGACGCGGACCGAGTACGCGCTGCTGCGTGAGCTGGCGCTCAACGCCAATCGCGTCATGACTCATCATGACTTGCTGACGCGAGTCTGGGGGCCGGAGTACCGCGATGACGTTGACTACCTGCGCACCTATGTTCGCCACCTGCGCCGCAAGCTAGAGGCCGACCCGGCCCAGCCGCGCACCCTTGTCACCCTCGCCGGCACCGGCTATATGCTGACCTGCCCCACTGACAGCCCGCCCGTCTGACGGCACAGCGTACTCCTTTTCATGCTATTTTCATGCCCTGACGCCCCCTTTTTACGCGGCTTTCAGGTGCGCCAGATTATACTGGGAGTACCACAGTCTTCTACCCACGGGGGCGGGCTGGGTTTCCCCACCCCCTGGCAAACATCTATCCCCAGCCCTGGCTGGGAGGAGCGTGCGATCATGCTTCGGATTCGCGTCCGCGAAGTCATGTCGAGTCCCGCCGTCTGTATCGACAGCCTGAGCGATATTCCCTCAGCCCATCTCCTCATGCTCGACACGGGCGTGCGACGGCTCCCCGTCGTGGACGATGGCGAGTTGGTCGGCATCATTACCCTCGGCGACGTGCGCGGCGCATCCCCTTCGGAGGTCAGTTCCCTCAACCGGTCTGAGCTTGACTATCTAACTCACCAGATCAAGGTCCAGCGCATCATGTCCCGTGACGTTGTCACTGTCACCCCCGACACATCCCTGGCCGAGGCGGCGCAACTCATGATCGAGCGCCGCATCAGTGGCCTGCCCGTCGTCGCGGAGGACCATGTCGTCGGCATGATCACCGAGTCCGACATCTTCCGCACCCTCATCGAGGTGTTGCAGACGGCCACCGCGGCCGAGCCAGTTCTGTAACCGGCCGACCCGCGCTCCCACACCCATCGAATTGCCGCCTGCCTCCCCCCAGAGCGGGCGCTGAAGGTCTGGCCACCTCCAGCGCCCGCTCCCTGCCGCTCGCTTCCCTCTCCCCCCGCCCTTGCCCCCCGCCGCCATGTCTGCTAGAGTCTGGTCACCCACGACTGGAAGTCGTGGGCTGATACGGGAAACCTGCCTCGGCAGGTTGGGACGGTCATGCCATATGGCTTGTTATGGGCGTATCGGCTGTGCGCCTGCTTGAGCAGGCATTCGGCGGGTTCTGTCACGATGCTACCTACGACGCCTATCTGTCTGTCGACGGGCAGGGCTGGGGGGGGGTGGGCGCATGGACTTACCGGACACCGTACGCGCGGAACTGCGATGCCTCGTCTGCGACCTCGCCGCGGGCCGGTACGACGATATCGTGGCGACAGGTCGCGGAGGGCGGCTGACGGCTGCGGAACTCAAGCAGGCCGTGACCCGATACCACGTGCATCTAGCCGATCTGCCCGACCAGGCGTTTGAGCTTGCCCACGTCTATCAGATCGGCGGCCAACCCGTCTACGCCGTCGATCTTCCGCTTTGGACCGTGGAAGAGGGCCAGAGCGATCTGACGCTCCAGGTGACTGTGACCTTCACAACCGATCGGGCAGTGGTTAGCATTGACGACCTTCACGTGATGTAAGACATTCACGGGGCTTCTCTTCCTGTCCATCCTGTAAATCCTGTCTAACTCTCTTCGCTCTGTCTTCCCCCAGGAGGCCCCCATGCCCACCCCCCGCCCCGCGCCGCCGGTCCCCGTCGACTCGGCCGACCGCAGCGTGTACGACGTGCAGACGACCGCCCACGGCCCCCAGGGCGCGCTGCCCCTCGACCACGACCTGCTCCTCAACGCCCCCAGCGGCGACCTGTTCGGCCTCAGCCAGGATGCGGGCATGGGCTGGGACCCCAGGCAACTGCGCCGCCACCAGTTTCTCATCCTCAGCACCCAGGGTGGCATCCGCACCCCCGACGGGTCGCCCGTCGCCCTCGGCTACCACACCGGCCACTGGGAGGTCGGGCTGCTGATGCAGGCCGCCGCCGAGGAGATGCAGGCGCGCGGCGTCATCCCCTTCGCCGCCTTCGTCACCGACCCGTGCGACGGGCGCACCCAGGGCACGCTGGGCATGATGGACAGCCTGCCCTACCGCAACGACGCCGCCCTCGTCCTGCGCCGCCTGATTCGCTCGTTGCCCACGCGGCGCGGCGTCATGGGCGTCGCCACCTGCGACAAGGGCCTGCCCGCCATGCTGCTTGCCCTGGCTGCCCAGCGCGGCACGCCCTGCATCCTCGTCCCCGGCGGCGTGACCCTACCCCCCATCGAGGGCGAGGACGCGGGCAAGGCCCAGACCATCGGCGCGCGCTACGCCGAGGGCATGCTGTCGCTGGACGAGGCCGCCGTCATCGGCTGTAGCACGTGCGCCACGCCCGGCGGCGGCTGCCAGTTCCTCGGCACGGCCGCCACCAGCCAGGTCATCGCCGAGGCGCTCGGCCTGTCGCTGGTCCACTCGGCCCTCGCCCCGTCCGGCCAGCCCATCTGGCTGGACATGGCCCGCCGCTCCGCCCAGGCCCTCATCGCCCTCGAAGCCCACGCCACTCCCCTGTCGCGCATTCTCACCGACGACGCGATTCACAACGCCATGGTTGTCCACGCCGCGTTCGGCGGCAGCACCAACCTCTTGCTGCACATCCCGGCCATCGCCCACGCCGCCAGGCTGCGCCGCCCGACCGTCGAAGACTGGGAGCGCGTCAACCGCCAGGTCCCGCGCCTGGTCGATGCCCTGCCCAACGGCCCCATCGGCCACCCCACGGTGCAAGTCTT
>CAZJJF010000006.1:7082-27762 GCA_964546245.1 uncultured Anaerolineales bacterium | reverse complement strand
GGCGCGGCGGTCGGCTGCGTCGGCCCATCCGGCAGGGGTGTGGCCTGCGTCTGCGCCACCGGCGCGGCCGGCCCCGTCGCGGGCGCAGTGTTGCACGCCGCCAGCAGCACGGGCAGAACAAGCAGGAAGATAAGCCCATGGCGTCGCGTGCCAAAACGCATAGATATCCTCCTTGCTAACCATCGGCGCCGCTGATAGCCACATCCGCCGCCCTACTCACGTGAGCTGACTGCCCTGGGCGCAAACCTCCACGAAGGCCATTCACCTAAAGTGTAGACACCTTCCCGCAGTCACGCAACCCCCTCACGCCCGCGCCGGGCGCGGGGCGACGCTGACGCGGATGCGGTACACGGTCAGCGCGGCGACACTGATGGCCGCCCCCGCATACATCGCCAGCACGAGCGGGTTGCCGCCGTCGGTCCCCGCCAGCAGCCCGTGGATGGTGGCGAGGACGAAGACGGCGAAAGTCCCGTAGTGAAGGCTGCGCCAGGCGCGGTGGCCGATGAAAGGGCGCAGATAGTAGGTGAGAGCGGCGGGCAGCGCGATGTACAGCGCCAGTTGCCCGAAGCCAACCCATAGGGGTCGGTACTCGGCGCTGGCAAAGGGCACGAGCAGCTGGCCCATGGTGTAGCCGATGTACTGGTCCCCCAGCAAGACCAGCACGTGAACGCCGATGAGCGTCAGCGCCAGTAAGCCCGCGAATTGGTGCAGGTCCACGACGGTCGGCCCGCCGGGCCAGACCCGCGCCAGGCGGTTGGTAATCGTCAGCCCCAGCACGACCGACAGCCACACCAGCCCATAGCTGACCAGGCCCGCCGCTCGCGACATGTACCAGAAGACCTTGGGAGCGGGGCCGCTCACCGCGCCGAGCCAGCCATCGACCCAGCCGGGGGCAATGAGGGCAACGGCGAAGGCCCCCCCCAGCACACCCAGCAGGGTGAACAGGATAATGTTGACAGACAGCACAACCGGCAGAGCTTTCGAGTCGTCCATGTTACCTGACTACGCTGAGAGATGGGGTTAGCGCGAGGAGCGCGTGCGAGCTTGAGGCCGGGCCGCTGGCTGCTGCGGCTGAACCTGCTGCGGCTGGATCTGCTGTGGCTGCTGCGGCTGGATCTGCTGTGGCTGCTGCGGCTGGATCTGCTGTGGCTGCTGCGGCTGGATCTGCTGTGGCTGCTGTGGCTGAACCTGCGTTGGCGGCGTCCCAAGGCGCGGCATCGGTGTCGCAGCCGGCGCCCGAGGCGACGTCGATTGGCTCTGCCGGCTCTCCTGGCGTCCCTGGCGCGCCTGAGGCCGCGAAGGCGCAGTCGTCGGGGCCGCCGTAGGCGCGGCGCTAGGAGCAATGATGGGGCTGAGCGGCGCGTCCGGGACGTCGGCCTGCGCGGTCGCCTGGGGGTCGACGCCAGCCAGGATGCCGAAGCCGCCGACGGTCAGGCCGACCGACAGGGCAACCAGCGAGGTCTTGGCGACCAGAAGCGCGTTCTTGTTCTTGGGGCGGCGCGTCTTGCGCGTCGGTTCAGACATAAGTTACTCTCCTGCGTCCGTCTCGTCGCTAGTAGCTATTACCACCTGGGCCATTCGTGAGACGACGCAAAGGGTATGATACATAGTGCGGCTGAGGCGCGCCTGAGACGCGGCTGAGAGAAGACTAAGAAGAACACCCGGCCAACGACCAGGGGCTGCCCCAGTTCAGGAACAGCCCCTGGTCGTTGGACCTTCGTCTGTGGTCGGTCTTGGGTCAGGCCGCCTCAGCGCAGGGTCAGCGTTGCCAGGCGGTCGGCGGCCTCCGTCGATTGGGCATCGGCGTCGATGGCGCGCTGGTAGGCAGCACGCGCTTCATCCAGGCGACCCAGGCCGCGCAGCGCCTCGGCTTTCTGCAACCACAACGCGCCGCTGGTCCCGCCCCCGGAGCCACCATCGCGGCCAGTGACACTGACGCCACGCGCCAGCGCCGTCTCGGCCGCGCTCAGCGCCTCCTGGTAGCGCCCCACCTTGTTGAGTAGCTTGATGCGCGTCGTGCTCGTATTGGATGAGCCGCCGGGGCTACCGAAGCCGGGACCGCCGCGACCGACAGGCGTGCGGTCGAGGGCGTCCAGAGCCTCCTGGTAACGCTCCGCGCCGGTCAGGGCCTCCACCAGGCGGCTCCAGGCCTGGCGGTCGTCAGGCTGCTCGGCGGCTGCGGCGCGCACGTCGGGCAGGGCGCGGCTATACATGCCCACGTCCGTCCAGTCATTACCCAGGATAGCCGCCACCAGCGGCGCCTGCTCGGGGCGGTAGATCGGGATGTAGCGATTCCAACTGTAGCCCAATTGCTCCCAGCGCGCGTCGAAGCTGGCGTAGGGGATGGCAACGTTCGGGCCGAGCAGCGAGTCGTTGGCGTAGAAGACGCCTGCCCTGTCGTCGTAGCCCTGCACCACGCGGAAGTGGCCGACCCGGTACGACTCGCTCACGTTCTGCAGCACAATCACCGGAATGTCGTTGGCGACCAGGGCCTTGATGAGGTCATCGTTGCCATTGATGCGCGGTTTCGTTTCCAGGCCGAACTTCGCCACATAGGGGGCGATGACCTGCCAACCCATACCGCGACTCTCCGCGTAGGGGCGCAACACCTGGCGCGCCGCCTCCTGCGAGACGTCGAAGCCGTAGTAGCTCAGTACCGACACCACAGAGGCCGGGCCGCAGTTGTTGAGAGTCTGGACACTATGCTTGAACTGGCCGATGAAATAGCGAGCCGGAGCCTCGCGGGGCGTGACCTCCGCCCCCTCGGATTGCTGGTCGTAGGCAGGGCTGGCCCACGCGGGGGACGCGCTCAGCATAAGCAGCAGCGCCGCCGTCAGGGTCAACAGCCAGGCCAGTCCACGGGTTCGAGACATGCGTCCATCCTTCTAGAATCATGGGTCAACCGGCATCCCGCTCAGTTCCATGTGGATGAGCCGGGCGACAGTCTCCACGGTTTCCACGCCATAGGCAAAGCTGGGTTGGCCGTTGGTCAGGATCGCGAGGCTATACCGCCCGCCGTTGGGCGGAACGACATAGCCCACGCTGTTGACCCACCAACCGTCATCGCCCCAGTACCAGCCATCCTTCAACCCACTGGACGCGCCAGCAGGCAACTCGGTAGGCAGGCCCGCCGACACGCCCCAGCGTTGGTCGAGGGCTTCGATGTTGCCCATCAGGTTCATCGCCCTCATCTGGCCCTCAGGATCAAGGGCGTCGCCCTGCAGCAGCTTTGCCAGTAGCAAGGCCATCGCCCGCGGGGTCGCGGTGGAGGCTCCCCAATAACCCTCAGCATCCGGCTCGATGTCGTCCACACCCACTGAACGCAGATAAGCCCTCACGCCCTCCGCTCCACTCACTGCACCCCACAATCGATCGGCAGCGTCATTATCGCTGAGGGAGATCATCGCCCACAGGTCAGTGGCCGTGCTGTCGCTCAGCGGGCGACCTTCGTCGGCCGCCTGGCTCATCAGCGTCAACATGATGGGAACTTTAGCGACGCTGGCCAGGTACAAGGGCGCGTTGTCCCGCGTCGAAAAGATCGCGGCGCGTCTGGGCACGACCACCGCCACCCCCACCGTCCCCTCGCGGCTGGCGACATACTCGGCCGCGGCGGGCGAGAGCAGCGCCAGCGGAGCATCGCGAAGCCGCCGCGCCCCCCGCGCCGACGACGCGAACCCGACAGGCGTGGGAACCGCGAGCATAAGAATGAGCAGGATGAGGGCGACGATGAATGTGGCGCGGGCGACAGGTCGAAACAGAGGCGGCACGAGGCGTCTCCACGATGAACCGGATGCGCCAGGGCAAATAGTGCGCACATTTATTATAGGGGAGAAGTCGGCCTATAGGATAACGGGCGGCTAAGAGAAAGCTAAGAATAGCGGCGAGCGGCATGACCAACAAGGCGGTGTCGCTCGGCGGTCGTCCTCCTGATGATACATCCATACCCCGGCACGCTGCGTCATTCCCGGCAGACCACCGCCCCGCCACCCCCCAGGCGACAGAGAAAGGAGACGCCATTCCTTGCCCCCCTCTCCATTATCGTTAGCCCGACCGGGAAGCTGTCACAGATATCAGCCTACGTAACCTGTCACCGACTCCTAGCGCTACCTGAACCGAAAGAGGGAGATACGCCATGAAGAAGCTGGTTCTTCTACTGGGCCTGGTTGCCACGGCCCTGGCTCTGTCTGTCATGTTTGGCCCCCAAGGCAGTCTGGCCTCCAGCCACCGCGAAGCCCCCGCCATTTCCCAGGACCCCGCCGCCGACACCACCGACGTCTACTTCTTCCGTAGCCCCGACGCCCCCGACACCGTATCCATCGTCACCAACTGGTACCCCGTCCAGGTCGCCTACGGCGGCCCCAACTTCTACCGCTTCGCTGATGATGTCCTGTACGAGATTCACGTCGACAGCGACGGCGACTCGATGGACGACTTTACCTACCAGTTCACCTTCCGCACCCAGTTCGGCGCGCCAGGCAACCCCTTCGGCAACCGCACCTTCCTCTACAACACCGGCCCCATCACCAGCCTGAGCGACACCGACTTCAACGTTCCCCAAACCATGACCGTCACCCGGCTGGTCTGGAACATGGTCGGCAACCGCCGCTACGCCATGCCCACCGTTCTTGCCCGTGACCTGCGCCTGCCACCCGTCAATGTCGGCAAGAACTCCCTGCCCGACTACGACTCCGTGGCTGATCAGGCGATCTACAGCCTGCCCGGCGGTGGCAAGGTCTTCGCCGGTCAGAAGGATGATCCCTTCTACGTCGACCTCGGCGCAGTGTTCGACCTGCTCCAGGTCCAAAACCCCGGCAAGGACGCCCTGGAAGAGGCCAACGTCCTGACCATCGCCTTGCAAGTTCCCATCGCGTCCATCCGCACCGGCGACAAGGTGATCGGCGTGTGGGCCTCGTCCAGCCGCCCCACCATGAGCATCTTCGACGGCTACGGCCTCGACAAGGCCGACACGGCGACGGCCGACGCCGACAGAATCGACGCCAAGGGTCTACGCTCCGCCTACCGTCAGGTCTCGCGCCTGGGCATGCCCCTGGTCAACGAGGCCGTCATCGGCCTGCGCGATAAGGACCGCTTCAACGGCTCGCAGCCCAGCAACGACGGCCAGTTCCTCAGCTGGGTCACCAACTCCCACCTGGCCGAGCTGCTCAACATCATCTACAACTTCGGCGCGCCGACCACCAACCGGCAGGACCTGGTCACCGTGTTCCTGACCGGCGTACCGGGCCTCAATCAACCCAGAAACGTCACACCCTCCGAGATGCTCCGCCTCAACGTCGAAATCCCCGCCACGGCCATCGGCAGCGGCGACCGCCTGGGCGTGTTGGGCGGCGACATTGGCGGCTTCCCCAACGGCCGCCGCCTCAGCGACGACGTGGTAGACATCGCCTTGCAAGTCGTTGGCGGCGAGTTAGTCGGTCATCCTAGCGATCTGGGCGATGGCGTCAACGCCAACGACAAGCCCTTCCGCGACACCTTCCCTTACCTGGCCTCGCCCTGGTCAGGCAACCCGTAAGACGACCGAGGACGAAGGACCAACGACCGAGAGGTCTACAGCGCCTGGAGCCTGGCCCTCGGTCCTTGGTCCTTCGTCCTTCGTCCGCCTGGCCCTTGATCGGCCATCGGAGGATGCCATGACCACCCGTACCCGCTTTCTCATGCTCAGCCTGAGCCTGGTCGTCGTGCTGGCGGCTACCGCCCTCGACGGCCGCGGCCTACTGGCCCAGGCGCGTGCCCGCTGGCAGCGCCAGGATGCCGCGAGCCTGAGGAGTGTCACTGACCCCCGCCCCGGCGCCACCGAGCGTCAGGTAACCGCCCTCCAGGAGCGCCTGCGCACGTCGCCCGACGACCCGCGTCTGTTGACCGCCCTGGGCGGAGCCTATCTCCAGCGCGCCCGCGACACCGGCGACGCTTCCTACTACACCCGCGCCGAGCAGGCCCTGCGCCGCGCCCTCGCCCGCCAGCCCGACAACGTAGACGCCCTTACCCAGCTCGGCGTCCTGGCCCTGGCGCGCCACCAGTTCCGTGAGGCCCGCGGCCTGGCCGAGCAGGCGCGCACCCTCAACCCCGACCGCGCCCTGATCTACGGCATCCTGGGTGACGCCCTCGTCGAGCTGGGCGAGTATCCCCAGGCCGTCGCGACTGTCCAACGCATGGTCGATTTGCGCCCCAATCTGAGCTCCTACGCCCGCGTCTCCTACCTGCGCGAGCTGCACGGCGACATCCCCGGCGCCATCGACGCCATGCAGCGCGCCGTCCGCGCCGGCGGACCGGCCGCTGAGAACGCCGCCTGGACCCAGACCCAATTGGCGCTCCTCTACTTCAACCAGGGCGACCTCGTCGCCGCCGAGGCCGAACTGCGCGCGACGTTATCCCTTCACAGCAGCTACATCCCCGCCCAGGTAGCTCTGGCCCGCGTTCACGCCGCCCGGGGCGAGTGGGAACCGGCCCTCCAACCGCTGCGCCATGCTGTCGATGCCATGCCTCTGCCCGAGTACGCCATCCTGCTTGGCGATGTCTACCGCGCCGCCGGCCGCCCCGACGAGGCCGCTACCCAGGACGCCCTGGTGCGAGCGATGGCCCAGTTGCAGCGTGCCGGCGGCATGGCCGTTGACCTGGAGATGGCCCTCTTCGAGGCCGACCACGGCGGCGACCCGGCGGCGACCGTGGCCCTGGCCCGCCGGGCTTATGCCGACCGCCCCAGCATCCACAGCGCGGACACCCTTGCCTGGGCCTTGTACCGCGCCGGTCGCCTCGACGAGGCGCGCCTGTATAGCCACGAGGCGCTGCGCCTGGGAACCCGCGACGCCCTGCTTCATTACCACGCGGGTATGATCGCCCTGGCCGCCGGTGACCAGGCCGTTGCCCGCGAGCATCTCGATACCGCCCTCAGCATCAACCCCTACTTCTCGCTGTCCCACGCTCCCGCCGCGCGGGCGGCCCTGGACCAGCTGAGGGTGGCCCGCCGCGCTGCCCAGGAGAGTAACCCATGAGCCATCCGCGACCCCGCCGTTTGCCGCGCCGCCTCGCTATCCTTGCCGCGCTGCTGCTCGTGCTCGGCCTGCCTGTCGTCGCCTCCGCGCACCCCCTGGGCAACTTCTCCACCAATCGCTACAGCCGCCTCGAAGTCGGAACCAACGGTCTGCGCGTCAACTATATCCTCGACCTGGCCGAGATCCCCGCCTTCCAGGAGATTCAGGCCGTGATCGATACCGACCGCGACGGCCAGGTCAGCAATGCCGAAGCCGTCGCCTACGCCGCCCGCAAGGCCAGTGACCTGCGCGCGAACCTGCGCCTGACCATCGACGGCGTGCCCGTGGCCCTGGCGACCGACGCGGCCCAGCTGACCTTGCCCGACGGCCAGGGCGGCCTCAAGACCCTGCGCCTGACGGCCACCTACACCGCTCCCCTCGACCGTAGCGGCGCACTGGTCTACCGTGACGACAATTACCCCGACCGCCTGGGTTGGAAGGAGATCGTGGCTCGCGCCGCCGACGGCGCGGAGCTTCAGTCGGCCAGCGTCCCATCCAATGACATCAGCCACGAGCTACAGAGCTACCCCGAGGACATGCTTACCAGCCCCCTGGATGTGCGCGAGGCGCGGCTCAGCTTCACCCTCGGCGCGGGCAGGGCGGGCATGACCGACGCGCCGCGCGTTGCCCCTGTCCCCAAGCCCCAGGATGCCCTGGCCGAACTGGTCAGTCGCCGCGAACTGAGCGCGTCCGTCATCCTGCTGTCCCTGGCCGTCGCCCTCATGCTCGGCGCGGTCCACGCCCTTTCGCCGGGCCACGGCAAGACGATGGTCGCCGCGTATCTGGTGGGGTCGCGGGGCACGTGGCGGCATGCCGTCTTCCTGGGCGCGACCGTCACCCTCACCCACACATCCGGCGTATTCGCCCTCGGCCTCGTCACCCTCTATGCCCAACGCTACATTCTGCCCGAGCAACTCTACCCCTGGCTCAGCCTGATCTCCGGCCTGCTGGTCGTCGGCATCGGCGTCAGTCTGGTTGCCACCCGCCTGCGCGCGGCCATGCGTCCCGATCATGACCACCGACCACCGACCACCGACCACCACCACGACCACGGGCACGACCACGGGCACAGCCACGACCACCACGGGCACGACCACGACCACGACCATGACCACCACCACGGCCCCGGCGGCCACAGCCACCTGCCGCCCGAGCGAGTCACCTGGCGCGGCCTGCTCGCCCTGGGCATCTCCGGCGGTCTGCTTCCCTGCCCATCGGCCCTGGTTGTCCTGCTGAGCGCCATCTCCCTGCACCGCGTCGGCTTTGGCCTGCTGCTCATCGTCGCCTTCAGCCTCGGCCTGGCGGGCGTCCTGGTCGCCATCGGCCTGGCCCTCGTCTACGCCGGCCGTCTCGTCGAGCGGCGGCGTATCGGTGGCCCCGTGCTGCGCCTGCTGCCCGCCGCCAGCGCCGCCGTCGTCACCCTTGTCGGCCTCGCCATCACCGCCCAGGCCCTCGTCCAGGTCGGCGTCTGGCAGGGGACGCCCCTACTGGCGGGGTTGAACTTCTGACAGGAGGGCCTGGCCTTCGATTGACGCACCCCAGGCGTGTTGCTATACTAAGCTCAGCCGAGTGAACCCATGTATAGCGCCTACATCTTTGACCAGGATGGGACAATCTACCTGGGCGACGCGGTCTTACCCGCCGCCGCCGAGACCGTCGCGGCGCTGCGCGCGGCGGGCAGGCGCACCGTCTTCCTGTCCAACAACCCCACCAAGACCCGCCACCAGTACGCTGACAAGCTCAGCCGGTTGGGGATTCCCACCCCCGTCGACGACATCGTCAACTCATCCTTCGTGATGGCCCAGTGGCTACTGCGCGCCGCCCCCCACGCGCGCCTGTTCGTCGTCGGCGAGGAACCGCTGAAGAGCGATCTGCGCGCCGCCGGGTTTCAACTCAGCGAACAGCCCGGCGAGATCGACTTTGTCGTCGCCTCCTTCGACCGCACCTTCGACTACCGCAAGCTCCAGATCGCCTATGATGCCATCAACGCCGGAGCGCGGCTGGTCGCTACCAACCCTGACCGCTACTGCCCGGTGCCGGGCGGCGGTCAGCCCGACTGCGCGGCCATGATTGCGGCCATCGAAGCCTGCACCGGCGCCAAGTGCGACCCCATCGTGGGCAAGCCCTCGCCCATCATGGTCGCGATGATTCTGGACCTGCTGCAACTACCACCTGACCACTGTATCATGGTCGGCGACCGCCTTGAAACCGACATCAGAATGGGCATCGACGCGGGCATGGCGACCTGCCTGGTCCTCACCGGCGACGCAACGCTAGACAAACTGGCGGCATCCGGGCTGGAGCCGACCCTGGTTCTCGAACGCATCGATGGCCTGTTGCACGCCCCAGGGCCGGCCGCTGCCCCCAGTTCGCCCGTGACGACTGGCGACCGGCCTTCGACACCTCCGAGGCCCGCGCCGGAGTGAAACCCCTCTTCCGACCAGAGACGTAGCCGACGACGAAGGGCGAGGCCCCGCAAGCGAACGCCTGCTTGACCCACGCAAAAGGACGCCCTCCCACAGGAGAGCGCCCCTCGCTGCTTGGTGGTCAGCCGTCGGTGGCCGACAGTCGCTCTGGCGGCCTATGTCCCCACGGCGTCCTTGATGGCGGCCAGCGCGGCCGCCTCCTGCTCGCTCACCAGCTTCCCACCGAAACCCAGGAAGCCCCCTTCCTTGGCCGCCTCCGCGACCTTCGTCCCCAGCGTGACCAGGAACTCGCGATAGCCGGCCGCCTGCTCAGGCGTCTTGGCCACCAACGCCGCCATGCCGGCCTTGATGGTTGCGATGGCCTGTTCGTTATTGTTGTCCTTGATGGCCCCCTGCACCTGGCGGTCGTCCCAGTGCGGCAGCAGGTCGACGAAGGAAATATCGCTCACCGCCGCCTCAGCCTCATTGATGACCTTCGCCGCCGCCCCCAATTCCTGGACGCTGCCACTATACCCCGACGGCGAGGCGTTCATCACCAGACCAATCACAGCCAGCGGCGCGCCGCTTATCGCCGCCATCTCCTCGTCTGAGAAACGGCCGCGGATAGAGTCCACCAGATCTGACTTCTTCCAGGCGTCCTGGATCAGATCAACCGTCGGCCCTCCCTGCGCCATGAACGCCTGGGACTCGGTTTGCAGCAAGTTCGCCACACCGGCCCCGTCCAAAGCCTGCTCCGTCGACACCTTCTTGAGTTGATTGAGCAGCAGCGGCATGCCCGCGCCAACGAGCAACCCCGGATTGATGCCGATGGCGTTACCAATCGTCTTGAGGATGGTGCTCTGGTTGCGGCCCAATGCCAGATCGACAAAGTGATCCAGAAGCTGGCTGGACTGGGGTGAGTTCACGGTGTCTTTCAACAGCGCCACCGTATCGTCGTTCACCGCCGCCGGCAGAAGCTTCATCAGCGACTCTTGGCCCTCCGGCGTGGCGGTAGACCTGGCAAGGCCACTCTCCAACAGGGGCGTGATAATCTGAAGGCCCTGAGTCGTCAGCTCTGGGCTGAGACCCATGATGCCGCCAATGGCGCTTGCCGCCTCAGGCGTCAGGGAGCCAATAACAGAGTCAAGCAAGGTAGGCATGCGACAACTCCTTTGACATGAATGATAGGGCGGGCGGCATCACCCGCCCCCCCAGCGTAAAAGTATAGGCAAGATTTTCGGTGGGGGAAGGGTATCGCCCCGTCTCAGCCTGAGTTGGCGGGCGGGCCCGGCTCGGGTTCGGGCGCTGAGAGGGTGTCACGCAGCATGAGCGCGCCCACGACGTCGCTGACATCCCCTACCTGGAGCATGGCCCGCGCGTTGCCTGCCAGGGCGCGCGCCACTTCCAGTTGCTGACTCTCCCACTCCCACTTGGCGGCCAGGGGGTACTTCGCCAGTCGCTCCTGGAGCCGCGCCAGTCGCAACTCCTCAGTCTGCGCCTCCATCTCGACCACCTGTTGGCGCAATTCAGCCTGTTGCGCCTGCAAGCGGAGTAGTTCCGCCTCCCGTGCCCCTCGCGCCTGGATCATCTGCTGCGCCAGGGCTTCCTCGCTGGCCTGCTTCTGCCGGGCCAGCGTCTGCTGCTCGCTCATCTCCTCGCGCTGCACAATAGCCAGTTGTCGCGCTTCCTCGGACCGAATGAAGTCCAGGGGAGGCAGCGCGCTCGTGATAGCCAGCTGCGCGATCTCAACGCCGTAACTCTTGACTCTGGCGCTCAACTCCTGCTGCGCGGCCGTCATGTCGCGCTGCGCCAGATCGAGAATCTGATCGACGCTAACCGACCGCAGCAAGGCCCGCATCTCCTCCTGGCACACCGCCTGGAAGACGTGGTCAAAATCGTCGGCCGAGATGCTATACACGAAGTGGTAGGGGGCGGTGATGGAGAATGTGACGAGGCTGTCCACGTTCACCCGCACGTTATCCGCCGTCAGGCCCTCGACCACCGGTACGTCGAAGGGGATCTCGCGCTGCGTGACAAGATGCGTCACGCGAATCCACGGCAGCACGAAGTGGGTGCCGGCGTCGATGGTCTTGGCATAGCGCCCGGCGCGCGCCAGCAGGGCATTCACACCCTCCGGCACACGCACGATGAACGACTGATACAGGCCGATGATGATGCAGGCCAGGCCCAGCAGCGTCAGCGCCGGCAGGAACCACAGGCTACTGGAGACCGGCCCCTCCAGGAAGGCCACCGCGAGCAGCCCGACCGCAATCACGAGAACCCCCCCCACGACCAGGCCAAAGTTGATGCGGCTCAAGCGTTCGGGGACGACAACAATCGGGATGCGGCCCGTCACATCGCGCATACTGAAGGCGATGGCAGCGTCATCCAGCGGGATGCGCACCTGGGTCAGTTGGGTCGTGGTCGTAGTGTCGTAGCTGTACTGGCCGTCCATGACGAGGCGTCTCCGAAAGCTGAGTGGTAGCAGTTACAGACTGCTGTCGGGAGGTGGCGGGGATGCGATGGGGCGAGGCGGATAGCGTGCGCCGCTGACCACCGTTCGCCGCGGCGCAGGCGGTGCAAGAGGCGTCGTCACCGGCAGCGACGACGCCGCGCCAGTCGCGGTTGACACGGGTTGGCTGGGCAGCGCCCCCGCCGGACGCGGCGGCTGGCTCAGCCGGCCGTAGAAATACAGCACCGTATCCCGTAGGATAGCAATGATGGGCGCGGCGAACAGTACCCACACCAGCCCCAGTTGGCTGATGGCGACCACAATGACCGCCACCAGCACGGGGTGCGCCGGGATGACGCGGCGGGTGATACGGTCGCCGAGGAACAGATTCACCACAAACACGCTCAGCAGATACAGGCCGAGAAGGATGAACGCCCTTTCCCAGGAGGTCAACAGCCCCAGCCCGAAGACGGCCACCGCGCCGAGATACGGCCCAAAAGCCGGAATGAGTTGCGCCAGGCCGGCGATGGAGGCAACAATCGCGGGGAAGCCGTCGACAATCCAGCCCAACCGCACCGCCAACCACACGACAATGAACACGAGCAGGCCGGTCGCGATGCCCAACACTACCTGGCCGCTGATGAAGGCGCGCAGGGCGCGGTCGACGATGCGAACCACAGCCCAGACATCGGTGCGGACCGCCTCTGGAATGAGTTGGCGCGTCAGCCGGACACCCTTCGGCTCTTCGTTGATAACGGACATCACCCACGGAAAGCTGACGAGAACGGCGAGACCCAGGGCCACCAGATTGAAGACCTGCACCAGGCCTGTCATGGCTGTGGCGATAAGCCCCTCAAAGTACGATGACAGGTTAGTCTGAAACTTCCCATATTCCTGCTCCAGCACCGCGCGAATCGCATTTTGCACCGGCATGGGCAGCGTTCGTGCATAGGCCAGTACATCGGCGATGCGCGCCTGGGCGCGCTCACCGGTGGGTAGCGTCAGCGTCAACTGGCCAAGCTGCGCAGCAATGGTGGGAATGGCCTGCCATAGGAACAGAGCGACGAGGCCGAGGAAGCCGAGGACGACCAGCACCGAGACCAGCGGCCGCGGCAGAAAGCGGTCCAGCCAGTCGACCACTGGCAGCAGCGCGTAGGCGAGGAAAGCCCCCAGGATGAAGGGCAGCAGCGCGGCCCGAGCGTTCCACAACAGCCAGCCGACGCCGATCATCACGACAGCCACCAGCACACCGCGAGCCAGGCCGCTCGGCGTGATGCCGCGCATGCGCAGGCCCAGGCGTTGCCACTGGGACTGCGCGTCCTCGGCTGCCGCCACGAGCGGGTCGGGCGCAGCTTGGGGAGGGGGAGGAATGTCAGGAGGAGAGCTGGTCATCAGGCCGCCTTATCGTGATAGGCTCATGCTACCTCATTTCTCGCCCCGTGTCTAGCCGTCGCGCACCGCGTCAATAGCGACCCCGCGCCAGGCGCGCCTCAGGGTGGGCTAACTCCTCCTCACGAGCAGGCACGACACGCACCGCGCACGCCTTGTACTCCGGTATCTTGGCCTGCGGGTCCAGGGCGTCGATGGTCAGCAGGTTGGCGGCCGCCTCAGCGAAGTGGAAAGGCAGGAACACCACGCCCCGCGTCGCCCGCTGCCCGACCCACGCCCGCGCCACCACCGCCCCGCGCCGCGACGTCACCCGCACTGCCTGGCCGTCTTCGATATGCAGCCGCGCCGCGTCGGCCGGGTGCATCTCCAGCCGCGCCTCCGGATACAACGCATTCAGATCAGAGTGCCGCGTCAGCGTCCCGCCGTGCCAATGCTCCAGCACGCGACCCGTGGTCAGAATGAAGGGATAATCGTCGTTGGGCATCTCCACCGACGGGCTGAAGGTCAATGGGAAAAACCGTCCGCGCCCGCGCGGGAAGCGATCGGCGAACAGGTACGGCGTGCCGGGATGCGCGTCATCCCAGACCGGCGTCTGCAACCCCTCACCCTCCAGGCGGTGATACTTGACCCCCGCGTACTCCGGCACAACGCGCCCCATCTCTTCCAGAACCTGCGACGGGCTGTCATAGTCCCAACCGATACCTGGCCGCCCCAGCCGCGCCTCGATACGCCGCGCCAGGTCGCAGATAATGCGCCAGTCGGCGCGAGCCTGACCGCGCGCTGCGATGGCCTGCCGCACCCGCTGCACGCGGCGGTCGGTGTTGGTGAACGTGCCATCCTTCTCGGCCCACGATGTCGCGGGCAGAAACACGTCGGCGAAGGCCCCCGACTCGTTGATGAACAGGTCCTGCACCGCCATGAACTCCAACTGCTCCAACTGATGCCGCGTGTGGTTCAGGTTCGGCTCCGACATCATCGGGTTCTCGCCCATGACGTACAGCGCGCGCACCCCGCCCGGCCCCACCGCCGACACGATCTCCGTCGTCGTCAGTCCGCGCTCGCGGTTCAGTCTCCCCGCCTCGACTCCCCACGCCGCCTCGAACTTGCGCGCCGTCGCCTCGTCGTCCACGGGCTGATAGCCAGGATAGTGCCACGGCATCGCCCCCGCATCCGACGCCCCCTGAACATTATTCTGCCCCCGCAGCGGATTGAGACCCGTGCCCCGCCGCCCGATATGACCCGTGAGCAAGGCCAGGTGAATGAGGGCCAGGGCATTATCGGTGCCGTGGCTGTGCTCCGGGATACCCAGCGCCCAGTAGATAGCGGCATTCTTCGCCGTGGCATACAGCCGCGCCGCCTCGACGATGAGCTGGCGGTCAACGCCCGATACCGCCTCCGCGTACTCCGGCGTGAACTTCGCCATCGACGTGGCGAAATCCTCGAAACCCTCGGTGCGCTCGCGGATGAACGCCTCATTGTAGAGCCGCTCTTCCAGGATGACGTGGGCCATCGCCGAGAAGACCGGCACATCCGTACCCGGCCGTTCCGGCAGCCACAGCGTCGCATAGTTGACCATCTCCACGCGGCGCGGGTCGACCACGATGAGCTTCGCCCCCCGCTTGGCGACGGCGGCCTTCATCTGTAGCGCAATGATGGGGTGCGTCTCGGCAGTGTTGGAGCCGGTGACGATGAACACGTCATTGTCAATGACCTCGGCCGCCGTGTTACTCATGGCCGCCGAGCCAACCGCCATCTGCAAAGCGACCACCGACCCGGCGTGGCACAGCCGTGTGCAGTGGTCGATGTTGTTACTACGGAACAAGCTGCGATACAGCTTTTGCAGCAGATAATTATCCTCGTTGGTCGCCTTCGCGCAGCAGTAGACGGCCATCGCGGACGAACCGTCGCGATCATAGATTTCTACCAGTCGGTCGGCGGTATAGTCCAGCGCCTCGTCCCAGGCTACCTCGCGCCACTCGTTGCGGTCGAAGGCCTGGCTGCGATGGCCCGGCGTCTGGCGAGTCCTGCGGATCAGGGGAACTGTGACCCGGTCGGGGTGGTACATGAAATCATAACCGAAGCGGCCCTTGACGCACAGGTTACCGTGATTGACCACGGCGTCGAAGGGCGACGTCACGCGATAGATAAAATCATCGCGGATGTGGAGGCGCAGGTTGCAACCGACGCCACAATACGGGCACGTCGTCGCCACGACACGATCCGGGGTCAGCATGCGCCCTCCCTCCTCGTAGGGGCAGGCCTCCGTGCCTGCCCTGACCTCTCCATGCCCCTGGCGGCCCGACACCTCGCCTCTCTACCCGGTCATACCGCAATCAGCGCGATAGCCGCGAAGGCCGCCACTAGCCCCGCCGCCTGCCCCCGACTGACTCGCTCGTTCAGGAACAGCCACGCCAGCAGCACCGTCGTCGCCGAGTACAGCGACGCCAGCACCGCCGCCACGTCCAACCGCCCCGTGCGCGCCGCCTGGGCGAAGAACAGATTCCCGCCCGCGTCCAGCAGCCCCGCCAACACAATGAACACCACCGCCGGGCGCGGTGGAATCAATTGCCGCCGCTGAAAGAGAGCCATGCCCAGCACCATCGCCAGAGCCGTCAACCTGGCTGCCGCCAGCGGCCAGAATATCGCCTCATTCCCCGCGCGGTCGACGCCGATGAAGAACAGGCCGAAACCTACGCCCGCCACCACCGGCAACCCGAAGTCCCCAACACGAAAGCCTGCCGTGTCGGTGCGGGCCAGCAGCCACACCGCCGCCAGCGCCAGGACGAAGCCCAGCCATGTCACCAGCGAAGGCACGCCCTCGGTCAGCGCGCCCAACGCCACCGGCAGCGCGGCCGCCAACACCGCCGAGAAAGGCGCGACAATACCCATCCGCCCTTGCGCCAACCCCGCGTACAGCGCGGTCAGGCCGACACCACCCGCGATACCCGCCACCGCCCCCCACGCCATCGCCATCGCTGACGGCACAGCCTCGCCGAATACCAGCGCCAGCGCCACCAGCGCCAGCGCGCCGATCCACTCGGCGTGGATGACAACGCAGTATACATTGGTGCGCCGCGCCGCCACCCCCCCGCTGAAATCCCCCGCGCCCCAGGCGATAGCCGATAGCAGGCCATACAGGATAGACGCCAGCCCCCCCATGCCCGCGCCTACCGCTTACGCCGGCGGCGGTCACTGCGCGTGGCTGCCAGTACCTCGTCGGGGGTCAGGCCTTGCTGCAATAGATGCTCTCGCCGAGGCTTGAGCGCGCCCGTTGGGCACACACCCACGCACTGGCCGCAGAACACGCACGTCGTCTGAGGCAGCGGCGCGTCGAAGAAGGTCGCCACCGTCGTCGCGTAGCCCCGCCCCCCCAACGTGAGGGCAAAGGCGTACTGGGCATCCTCGGCGCACACCTGCACGCAGCGCCAGCATAGCACACACTGGCGGTAGTCGCGCACGTACATCGGATTGTCGTCGAGCAAGGGCGGCGTGCGCGGCGTTGCGTCCGGGAAGCGCGTCGCCTCCGCCCCATACTCTGCGATCAACGCCTGAATCCCCGCCGCCTCCGATAGATCCACCGTTGACTGTAGCATCTCCAGGATGGTGCGTCGGCTCCGGGTGACCCGCTCCGACCGGGTGCGAATCACCATATTGTGCGTCACCTTCGCCACGCACGCCGCCGCTAACACCCGCGACCCCTCCACCTCCACCACGCACATGCGACACAGCCCGTTGGCCGTGCACGCCTCGTGATAGCAGATAGTAGGGATGGCGTGCCCCGCCTCCCGCGCCGCTTCCAGGATAGTTGTCCCGACCGGCACGGTCAGCGCCTGGCCGTCGAGGGTGATGGTGACTTCTGTCATGGCGTGATACTCCTGCGTCAGACGAAGGACGAATGACCAACGACCAATAACCTGCTCTGGTTGGTCCTTCGTCCTTGGTCCCTGGTCCGCCGGGCTAGACGTTGCCTCACGGCATCACGCTGCGAGTGCCGAATAGATCGGGCCACCGCCTCATCGCGCTCAGAACCGCGCTGGCCGCCGTCTGCCCCAGCCCGCACAGCGACGCCTCGGTCATCGTCCAGCCCACGTCGGTCAGCGTCGCGGCATCCTCAGCGCGCACATCCCCCGCCGCCATCCGGTCGAGAATCTCCAACTGGCGCTGCGTCCCCATCTGGCACGGGTAACACTTGCCGCACGACTCGTGGGCGAAAAAGCGCGCCAGGCGGCGCAGCACATCACGCAGGTCGCGACTCGTGTTGAAGACCATTACCGCCCCCGAGCCGAGGGGCAACCCCGCCGCGCGCAGATCCTCGAAAGTCAGCGGCACGTCCAGGTCGGCCTCGGTGGCGAAGGCCCCCGCCGCCCCCCCCAACAAGATGGCCTGCAAGCCCGCGCCCGTCACGCCCCCCGCCAGATCCTCGATCAGGTGACGCATGCTAACACCGAAGGGCACCTCGTACAGACCCGGCCGCACCACATCCCCCGACACACAGAACAGCTTGGGGCCGCTCGACCTCTCCGTCCCGAAGCGGTGGAAGGTCGTTGCGCCGTGGCTCAGCACGTATACCACCTTCGCCAGCGTCTCGACATTGTTCACCACCGTCGGGCAACCGAACAGACCGTGAGTCACGGGAAAAGGTGGCTTGACCCGCGGGAAGCCCCGCTTACCCTCAATCGACTCGAACAGCGCCGTCTCCTCGCCGCAGATGTACGCCCCTGCCCCGCTACGTAGCTCGATGTCAAGGCTGTAGCCGGAACCCAGGATATTCTCCCCCAGATAGCCCGCCGCCCGACACTCGTCCAGGGCGTGATCCACCCGCTCCAGGGCCAGCGGATACTCGCCGCGAACGTAGCAATAGGCCTTGCTCGCGCCGAAAGCGTACGCCCCTAGAATCGCGCCCTCGATGATGCGGTTAGGGTCGCCCTCCAACAACACGCGATCCTTGAACGTGCCCGGCTCGCTCTCGTCAGCATTGACGACAAAATACCGGGCCCCACCGGGGGCCAGGGCCGCCGACTGCCACTTGACGGCAGTCGGAAAGGCCGCCCCGCCGCGCCCCACCAACCCCGAGGCCTGGATCTCATCGATGACCGTCTGGGGCGGCACGCGCCCGCCCACGATACGCTTGAGGCCTTGCATCCCCCCCGCCGCCTCGTACTCGATAAGCGACGCCGCCCGCCCACGCCCACACAGCACACTGACGATGCTCAAGTCACCGCCCACGTAGTCACTGGGCGTGGGGCCGCGCCCCGCGAAGAGAGCGTCCAGGTTGGCAGGCCCACACGGGGCGAACGTGCTGCTGACGCTCGTGCGGGTCAGCGCATGGTGGCGCGTGACATGCACCGCCGGTCCCACGTTGCACAGGCCCAGGCACGGCGAGGGTTCAACCGTGATTGCCCCGTCCGCCGACGTCTCATAGTGGCCGACACCCGCCCGGCGGCAGGCCGTGGCGAGCAACTCATCGCCGCCATGCAGGCTACACATAGGGTCAGTACAGATGCGCACGACGGTTCGCCCGACCGGCGCCGCGTAGAACAGACTGTAGAAATCGATCACGCCGTAGACGTCCGCCAGCGGCACGCCCAACAACCGGCCCACCTCCTCCGCTACAGGCGCCGGCAGGTGACCGTACAGGCTTTGGGCGACTTGCAGCGCAGGCAGCAGCCCGGCGCGTCCCAGGGGTATAAGTGAGTCGAGAGCGGTGCGAAGTGGTGTCAGGTCAAGATCAGTCATCGCGCTGTCCTTCTCCGTCGAAGCCAGGCGAGGGGCAGGATGCGGAGTATTGTACGCGTTCGACACGAATGTGCAACACCCCCTTCGCCGTGCCTTCGGTGGCTCTACTCCCCCATCCGGCCTTGCATCTGGCGGGCAACTCGCGTACAAATGAGTCTATACGAGTCTGCCACAAGGACGTGGCACATGCGCCTAGAGGAGGCATACCCATATGACCCAAGCGCCCCCTGTCGGAACCCCTACCACCTCATCTATCGACGACTTCCAGTGCGCCCTCGATGACAGTCTGGGCTACATGGTCGGCAGCCGTATGCAATCAGCCAGTGACGTGGACTGGTATCTCAGCCTGGCCTACACCATCCGCGACCGCCTGGTCGACCGCTGGCGACGCACCACCGAAGCCTATTACAGCACCAACCCCAAGTTCGTCTACTACCTGTCAGCCGAATACCTTCCTGGTCGGCAGCTCTACCAGAACCTGCTCTACACCGGCGCCACCGACGTGGCCCGCGAAGCCCTGGCGGGCTACCAGCAGAGCCTCGACCGGCTGGCAGACCTCGACCCCGAACCCGGTCTGGGCAACGGCGGCCTGGGCCGCCTGGCTGCCTGCTTCCTCGACTCCATGGCGACCCTCGGTATCCCCTGTGTCGGCTATGGCATCCGCTACGAATACGGCATCTTCAAACAATCCTTCAAAGAGGGCTGGCAGATAGAGAACCCCGACGACTGGCTGTATCATACTTTCCCCTGGGAGTTCCCACACTCTGATGACATGGTCGAAGTCTACTTCGGCGGCCGTACCGACAGCTACATGGACGAGCGGGGCCTCTTCCGCGTGCGCTGGATTCCCGAGCAAAAGGTAATGGGCGAGCCTTACCACGTGTTCGTCCCCGGCTATGAGACCGGTACCGTAGGCATGCTACGGCTGTGGCGGGCACGCGCCAGCAAAGAGTTTGACCTGCAACTCTTCGATGTGGGCGACTACGGCCAGGCCGTTGAGCAGAAGGTCTACTCCGAAAACATCAGCAAGGTCCTCTACCCCAACGACAACAACGAGCAAGGCCGCGAACTGCGCCTCAAGCAGGAGTACTTCTTCGTCGCCTGCTCCTTGCGCGACATCATTCGCCGCTTCCGCCTGCGCAACAGCAGTTGGGACGCCTTCCCCGACAAGGTGGCGATTCAGCTCAACGACACCCACCCCACCATCGCCATCGCCGAATTGATGCGCATCCTGGTCGACGAGTACCGCATGCCCTGGGACCCAGCCTGGGCCATCACCAGCCACACCTTCGCCTACACCAGCCACACCCTCATGCCCGAAGCCCAGGAGACCTGGCCCGTCAGCCTCCTCGGCCGTCTCCTGCCCCGCCACCTGGAGATCATCGACGAAATCAACCGCCGCATGCTGCAAGCGGTGCATACCCGCTACCCCAGCGACCCCGCCCGCCTCCAGCGCGTATCCATCATCAGCGACGGCCCAGACCCCCGCGTCCGCATGGCCCACCTGGCCGTCGTCGGCAGCCACTCCGTCAACGGCGTCGCCGCCCTCCAATCGAAGCTGCTGGCCGAGCGGGTGATGCCCGACTTCGCCCAAATGTGGCCCGACCGCTTCAACAACAAGACCAACGGCGTGTCGCCGCGCCGCTTCATTC
>CAZJJF010000006.1:0-7072 GCA_964546245.1 uncultured Anaerolineales bacterium | reverse complement strand
ACCCCCACCTGTGTAACCTGATCACCGACACCATCGGCGACGGCTGGATCAACAACCTGGAGCGGCTCAGCGAGCTAGAGAAACATGTCGACGACCCCGCCTTTCGCCAGGCCTGGCGCGACATCAAAGCCGCCAACAAGCGCCAACTGGCCGAGGTCACGGCCCGCCTGACCGGCATCGACATCGATCCCACATCGGTGTACGACGTCATGGTCAAGCGCCTCCACGAGTACAAGCGCCAGCTGCTCAAGGCCCTGCACATCATCACCCTGTACAACCGCCTGCGCGCCGACCCCAAGCAGGACATCCAGCCCGCCACGTTCATCTTCGGCGCGAAGGCCGCGCCGGGCTATCAGATGGCCAAGCTCATCATTCGGCTCATCAACGGCATCGGCGAAGTCGTCAACACCGACCCCCTCGTGGCCGGTCGGCTCAAGGTCGCCTTCCTCCCCAACTTCAACGTCTCCCTGGGCGAAGTCATCTACCCCGCCGCCGACATCTCTGAGCAAATCTCCCTGGCCGGTAAGGAGGCCTCAGGCACAGGCAACATGAAGTTCGCCCTCAATGGGGCCGTGACAGTCGGCACACTGGATGGCGCGAACATCGAGATTCGCGAGCGCGTGGGCGCAGACAACTTCTTCCTGTTCGGCCTGACCGCCGATGAAGTCTTCGCCCTCCAGGCCCACGGCTACAATCCGGTCGGCATCTACATCAGCAACGACACCCTCCGCCAGGCCATCGACCTCATCGCCTCCGGCCTCTTCACCGGCGGCGACCGCAGCGTGGCCGCCTCCATCGTCGAGTCCCTGGTCCACCACGACCCCTACATGATTCTGGCCGACTACCAACCCTACATCGACATCCAGGACAAGGCCCTCGCCGCCTACCGCGACACCGAAGCCTGGACGCGCATGTCCATCCTCAACACGGCGCGCAGTGGCTACTTCTCATCTGACCGTACCATTCGCGAATATGCCAGCGACATCTGGAAGATTCAACCTCTGTCCGTCCCCCCGCCATAAGTCGCCCTGACCCAACAACCACAGGGCGGCGAGAATCCTCTCGCCGCCCCCCCTATCCTGACACGAACTGCGCGCCTACCCGTTGTGCCCCGCCCCGCCGTCTGGCGCCCGCGCCAGCGCGACCGCCTCTTTCTCGGTCATGCCGCCGCCTTCGGCGCGCAACGCCTCGAATACATCAGCGTCGAGAGCCTCGCTCACAGCAGCCATAACCCGGCGGTAGGCCAGCATATCGGCCGCCTTGCCGATGAACGGCGCGTGCTCGATACCCTGCGCCTGCGCATAGCCCAGCAGTCGCGCCGCCCGCTGCGCATCCCCCTGGGCGACACGCACGCCCGCCAGGCCCACCAGGCAGAATCGAACATCCGTTGGACGGTCCGTCGTGCGCAACAAGGCCAGGCTTTCCAGAAAGAGTCTCACCGCCTCGTCCATGTCACCGGCTTCCCACGCAATCAACCCCAGGTAGCGTAACGCCATGGCCGTTCGGAAGACATTGCCCGCCGCGCGATACAGGCTGAGGGCCTCCGTCCAATGCTCCAACGCCGTGGCGTTGTCGCGGCGGCCGTAGGCCAGACAACCCAGGTTCTTATGCGCCGTGGCAACGTAGATGGTGTGCCCCGCAGACATCGCGATAGCCAACACCTCATTCAGCCATCCTTCAGCCTCGTCATAGTCCTCGCGCAACAGGGCCATCCCGCCCAGGTGCGCCACCGGCTGCGCCCGCTCGATGTCGTCGCCTTCCGCCGCAAACAACGCCGCGCTCTCGCGGAATAGAGCCTGCGCCTCGGCCAGGCGACCCAGCTCGGCCTTCCGCAAACCCAGGAAGTTCAACGCTCGCGCCAGGCCCCACCGCTCCCCAATGCGCCACAGAATGGCAATGCTCGCATCAATGGCCTGCACGGCACGTCCGGTGCCTACCCCGTCGTAGGGCAAGGCGCAGCCCAGATAGGCCAGCCCCATCGCCCGCCCTCGCTCATCCTGTATCTCGTCGCACAGGGCGATGGCGCGCCGCGCGCACTCGATCGCCATGCTATGATTGTCGTGGCGCATGGCGACCGCGCTCGCACCCAGCAGCGCGCGAGCGTACAGCGGTGGGTCAACGCCAGGGCTGACCGCGCTCAACGCGCCGGCGAACCAGCGTGGCCCCTCGCCCGCCAGGCTCCGCGTGCTCCAGAAGCGCCACAGGGCCGCCGTCAGCCGCAGCCCAAGCAGCGCCCTGGCGGGCGTGTCGCTTGCCAGAGTCCAGCTGAGCGCCGCCCGCACGTTCTCCGCCTCGGCCTCGATTCTGTCTAACCACTCTAGCTGAGCGGGTCCCGACAGATACGGAGCCGCACCCTCAGCAAAGTCCACGAAGTAGCGCGCCCATTGGTCCCGAAGCGCGTCCGCCTCGCCGCTGGCCACCAGCCGCGCCGCCGCGTACTCGCGAATCGTCTCGAGCATGCCGAAGCGCGGTTGGCTGTCACCGTCGTGGCTCTGGCGCACCAGACTCTTGTCGACCAGGGATGCCAGGCGCTCGAACCCCCGCGCGCCCAGGGCGGCGTCCCCATTGCACACCGCCTCGAAGGCATCCAGCGTCCAGCTTCCTGCGAACACCGACAGCCGCCGAAACAAGGTGCGTTCGTCATCATCGAGCAGATTGTAGCTCCAGTCAATGGTGGCCCGCAACGCCTGATGGCGGTCGGGCAGATCACGCGCGCCCTGGGTGAGAAAGGCCAGCCGGTCCACCAATCGCGCCAGAATCTCCTGGGGCGGCAGCAGCTTGATGCGTGAGGCGGCCAGTTCCAGCGCCAGGGGCAACCCATCCAGCTGGCGACAGATCTCCGCCACCGCTGCCCCATTCTCCTGGCTCAGCGCGAAGCTGTGGCGCGCCTCCTGGGCGCGCGCCACGAACAGGCGCACCCCATCATAGTCCAGCAACTCCTCCGGACTCGATGGCGGCGCGCTTTGGGGGACGGCAAGCGGCTCGACCACCCATTCCCGCTCGCCCCGCAGGCGCAGCGTCTCCCGGCTGGTCACCAGAACCTTGAGGCCGGGGCAATCTTGCAGCAGCGCCGCCAGCAGTGGCGCAGCAGCCATGAGGTGCTCGAAGTTGTCCAGCACGAGCAGCAGCCGGCGCTCGCGCAGGTTATCGCGCAGCAAGTCCAGGGGAGGCCGCCCACCCGTCTCCTGAAGTCGCAGGGCGTGGGCGATAGTGTCGAGAACCAGGCTAGGGTCACTGATAGGGGCCAGGGGAACGAAGTAAACACCGTCGCGGAAGCCGCGCTCCATGTCGTCGACGTGAGCCTCGCTGAACAGCGCCCACACCGCCTCCAGCGCCAGGGCGGTCTTCCCCACCCCACCCGGCCCCGTGAGAGTCACCAATCGGGTGTTGCCGTGGAGCAGATAGTGCTGAATTGCAGCCATCTCGTGGGCGCGGCCCACCATGGCGCAGGGGGGTCGGGGGAGGTGAGACGCGGCAGGCAGGGCCGGAGCGAACCAGGGCCGCGCCGTCGCGTCCTCGGCTTGAAGGCCCCAGTCGTCGGTAGGCAGGCGTCGTGCGAAGCGCGCGAACGCCTCGCGCTCGGTCGCGGGGATATTCAGTTCCGCCGCCAGGCGCTGAAGCATGGCATCCGAAGGCCGAAGCCCGCCAGCCTCGACCTTGCGCAGCGTCACCTGAGCGTAGCCAGCGCGCCGCGCCAACTCGGCCTGGGTCAGGCCCATGCCCTGCCGCCGCCCCTTCAGCCATTGACCAAATGTGATATCGTGGCCCATCCGCGCGACCCTCTATTCACCCCTCAAGTCGGCCGCCTCCTTGTATCCCTAATTGTATCACTTTTATATCGCTAATGGCCTATTCCGCCGCCCCTATCCCCACGTACTATAGGCAAACGGGCCGACTCACCCTGGCGTCGGCGCGCACAGGAGCAGATGCGCGTACTCCGCACGCACGGCCTCGATGGCCTGCCGCAGGTCGCCCCGATGCACCGGCCCCACGTAGCCGGCAAAGTTGCAGTGGTGCTCGTGGTCGACGAGGAACACGTGCGAACGCATCACGCGGCTGTCAATCGTCAGCAGTTGATGCCCGTCCTCGAACATCAGCTCCAGGCTCGCGCCGCAGTACTTCGCCCGCTCGCCTGATGTCATACCCGCCACGCCCCGCAGCGCACGGATGACCTGCCAGGTGGGCAGCGGGCGCGGCGCGCGCTGCGCGAGGAAATTGCGTATCAGAGCGTCCACGTGGGGATCGTCGAGCAGGCCCGGATGGTCGACGCCATGAACGGCCACATCCATATCGCCGTCGAGGAGGGTGGCGTCCAGGGGAACTGCGTGGTCACCGCTACAGTTGGCGGCGCCCGCGATGGACAGCATGGGCATGGCCTGCGCCAGTCGCTCTGCCTTGTCGGTGCGAGAGATGCCCAGGTCGCGGGCGATGCCCACCCCTAGCCGCATCGGGTCCGCCATGCGGCTGTAGTGGCTCCCGTCCACGGGCGAGCCAATCAGCACGAACGCCGCCACCCGAGGCCACCACTCAGGGTGGCGGGACAGGACTTCAATCCAGATCAGGCCGCCCATCGAATGACCGATGACCGACACGGGCAGGTCTGGCAACTGGGCCAGGGCCGCCGTGGCGATATTCTCTACATCCGCAATGAGCGGCTCGATCCGCAGCCACGTCCGCACGTAGCCCAGGTCGGGCGCAATGCGCATCGCCTCCGAGGGCGCGACGCGCGCGGCGAGCTCAGCGATGCGGGCGTGAGTGTCTGCCCAGCCGTGCTGAGCGAACAGGATACTGGAGGGCATAGGTAGTTTCAACCTGGCTGATACCAGACATGCATCGATACGCCGTCCCTGGTCGTTCCGAAATTGTCCCTGCTGTCCCGGCAACTGTCAATCTAGCGCGCCCACGGCCCCGCCTGGTGTCACGACGCTGGCCGCTACAGCGCCAGGCGGTCCGTCACCTGCCCACCGAGGCGCGGCCCGACGCCGATGTCGGAGGAGGTCAACCATGCAGCCCGAATACCTTCGCAGCCTCGCCAACATTCCGCCCAAGACTCTGCGGGGCAATGTGGTGGACGTTCTCCGGGCCGCCATCATCAGCGGCGGCTTGCGCCCTGGCAGCTTCATCAATCAGGCCGATCTTGCCAGGCAACTGGGCATCAGCCGCAGCCCGCTGCGCGAAGCCCTGGGCCAGCTCGAGGAAGAGGGCCTGATAATCATCATCCCCTACAAGGGGGCCTACGTCACCGACCTGCCCATTGAGTTCATTGACGAGCTATTCACGCTGCGCGCGGTTCTCGAGGCGTTTGGCGTGCGGCGCGCAGCGGCGTTGGCCACCGCCGAGGATATCGCCCACCTGCGCGGGCTGCTGGCGCACATGCAGGCCGCCGCCGCCGAAGGGGATTCCCATGCCCTGACCGAGGCCGACCTCGCTTTCCATCGCGCCATTGTCACCCTGGCCGACCACGCCCTTCTGCTCCAGACGTGGAAGGGGCTGGAGACCAGAATGAGGCGCATGCTGAGCCATCGCGATCAGTTCTACCCAAGTCCCTACGACGTCATCGGCACGCACCCCGACCTGGTCGCCGCCCTGGAGGCCCACGACGCCGACCGAGCCGCCGCCGTCATACGCGCGCACATTCTCGATGCCCGCGAGGTGATCCTGAAAACCTGGCGCGAGGGCAAGGTGGTATCGGACAGCCCCGCACTCGACGGCGTCCCGCGCTCAGGGTGAGCGCGCCCGCACCCGCGTCCCACCACCTATCTGGCAGCGTGCGCCCTTCTGGAGTGCGGCAGTAGGAGCAGATTCCTGTGCCTGCCCGCCGTCTCCTCCGTGTTTGTCCGTGTCCCATTCTCTTGGGCATGCGCGCGGCCCTGCGGCCCACTATCCAGCCAGCGCCGAGCGCGCCGCCGCCGCCATCGCCCGCGCCCTCTCCGGCGCATCACCCACGTAGGCGCGGGCATCCAGCAGCCCGCGTAGTTGGTCAGCGGACACGTAGCGGGTCAGTCGCCCATCGCCCGCCAGCAAGTTGGGCAGCGGGTTCGCCTCCCCCGCCTGCAACGCCGCCCACGCCGCCAGACTGTGCCCCCGAATCACCTCATGGGCCGCCTGCCGGTCGCCGCCCCCCTTCACCACCGCCATCAGCACCCGCTCCGTCGCCGCAAATACCCCATAGGTCGCCAGCTGGCGATCAATGGCTGCCTCGTCCACGCGCAGCCCGCCCACGATGTGCCGCGCCGTGCGCAGGATTTCATCGGTGGCCAGGAAGGCGTCAGGCAGCGCCAGGCGGCGGTTCGCGCTATCATCCAGGGTCCGCTCCAACAGGCTCATCGCCGCATCGTGCCACAAGATAGTAGGCAGGGCAGCCACGTAGCGCGCCAGGCTGTCGATCTTCTCGCTGTGAATTGGATTGCGCTTGAAGGGCATTGCCGACGACCCGACTTGCAGCCGCCCGAAGGGTTCGGCCATCTCCCCGAACATGGGCGCTTGCAGCACGCGAAGGTCGAAGGCCAGCTTGTGCAGCGTCTGGGCCACTCCGGCCAGGGCGTTGAGGACCGTCCAGTCCTGCTTGCGCGGGTAGACCTGGGTCGTTACCGGGAAAGCCGCCAGGTCCAGGGCGGTCAGGGCCAGCGCCTCCATCTCGGCCGCGCTCATGCCGGTCCCCTGCAATACCTCGGCGTAGGAGGCCGAGGTGCCCACCGCGCCCTTGAAACCCTTGCCGCGCAGGTCGGCCCGCACTGCCCGCAGCGCCTCGTAGTCGCTCAGCAAGTCCTGCGCGCTCTGTGCCAGGCGGTAGCCGATGGTCGTCGGCTCGGCCGGTTGCAGGTGGGTGTAGCCCATCGCTGCCCGGTCTGCCCAGCGCTCTACGGCGTTGGCCAGTTCCCCCAGCAGCCCCGCCGCCTCGCCCAGAATGAGGTCCAGGGCAGTGCGCAGCCGTAGCGCGTCGGCATTATCCTCCACGTCCTGACTCGTCGCGCCCAGATGCAGGACGGCCCCACCGACGGCAGCCTGCTCCGCGTACGCCCGCAACTCCGACATCAGGTCGTGGTGAATCTCGGCCTCGATGGCATGGGCG
>CAZJJF010000005.1:8596-31271 GCA_964546245.1 uncultured Anaerolineales bacterium | reverse complement strand
CCGGACGACCGACAGGTAGGCGTACTTGAACAGCCCTGCGCCGGGCCAGATCGTGCCGACAGCCATGACAGCGGCCACGAAGGCCACCAGCCAGGGCTGATTCAGGATAAAGCCAAGCACCAGGCAGGCAATGATGGTGGCCTGGTTGAAGCGAAGGGCGTTGCGGTCAAGGGGGCGCAGTTGTAGTTCCATGCGCAAGGCTCCTTGGTGTCGACCACGGACCACTGACGACCGACCACCGCACTAGCCCGAACGATGGGTATTTCGTGGTCGGTGGTCGGTCGTCAGTGGTCAGATCATGAAATCTTCGCCACGCCACACGCCGTCCTGCGGCGCGTGGACCTCGTGCTGGTGATGCGGGTGCTGGATGACGTGGCTGTTGGCGCGCTCCTCCAGGTCGTCGAGGCGCTCCATGATGGACACGAGGGCCGCGCTGACCGTGTCAGGCAGCAGGCTGTGGTCCAGGTCGGGGGCAAGGGGGCGCGGCTTGCTGCGCACGACGACCTGCCCTGGTACGCCAACGACGACCGAGTTGGGCGGCACGGGCTTGACCACGACGGCGTTGGCGCCGATGCGACTGTTGGCGCCGACAGTGATCGCGCCCAGAATCTTGGCCCCCGCGCCTACCACGACCCCCTCTTCCAGGGTTGGGTGGCGCTTGCCCTTGTTGAGGCTCGTGCCGCCCAGGGTCACGCCGTGGTAGAGGGTGACGTTGGGGCCAACCTCAGCCGTCTCGCCAATGACGACACCCATGCCGTGGTCGATGAAGAAGCCGTCGCTGATAGTCGCGCCCGGATGAATCTCGATGCCGGTCAGGGCGCGTGTGAGCTGCGAGACGCCGCGCGCGGTGAAGCGCCAACCACGATGCCACAGCCAGCTGGCGAGGCGATAGCCCCACAGGGCATGCAGGCCGGGGTAGAAGAACAGAATCTCGGCCGAGCTGCGCGCTGCCGGGTCCCGGTCGAAGACGGACTGGATGTCCTTGCGAAGCGTGTCGAACATCATTGCACCTCGGTCTATCGTGCCCATTCCTCACCGACCTCACCATGACCTTCGACTGTCACGCCAACGATAGGAGGTATGACGGTCGAAGGTCATGCCGGTGAGCACAGCGGTAGCCGCTACTGCGCCAGGTCCGCGAACAAGGGTGTGCTCAGGTAGCGCTCGCCGAAGGACGGGATGATGACCACGATGAGCTTGCCCGCGTTCTCAGGCCGCTTCGCCACCTGGAGTGCGGCCCACGTCGCCGCGCCCGACGAGATGCCCACCAGCAAGCCTTCCTCGCGGGCCATGCGGCGCGCGATGTCGAAGGCGTCCTCGTTCTTGACCTGGATGACCTCGTCGTAGATCTCGGTGTTCAGCACCGCGGGAATGAAGCCTGCGCCGATGCCCTGGATGGGGTGCGGTCCCTTCTGGCCGCCGGACAGGACTGGCGACGCCGTCGGCTCGACGGCAATGGCCTGGAAGGATGGCTTGCGAGCCTTGATGACTTCGCCGACGCCGGTGATCGTGCCGCCGGTGCCAATGCCAGACACGAGGATGTCTACCTGGCCGTCGGTGTCGCGCCAGATCTCCTCGGCTGTCGTGCGGCGGTGAATCTCCGGATTGGCAGGGTTCTCGAACTGCTGCGGGATGAAGTAGCGTGGGTCGGCGGCAGCCATCTGCTCGGCCCTGGCGATAGCGCCACTCATGCCCTCGGGGCCAGGAGTCAGCACCAGGTCCGCGCCATAGGCGCGCAGCAGCATCCGCCGCTCCTTGCTCATCGTCTCAGGCATGATCAGGGTACACTTGTAGCCGCGCGCTGCGCACACCATCGCCAGGGCGATGCCGGTATTGCCACTCGTCGGCTCCAGCACGATGGTGTCAGGGCCGATCTTGCCGGCCGCCTCGGCGGCGTCGATCATGGACAGGCCGATGCGGTCCTTGACACTATGAGCGGGGTTGTAGAATTCGAGCTTGGCGGCAACCTCGGCAACGGCGCCCTCGGTGACACGATTCAGACGTACCAGGGGGGTATTGCCGATGAGCTCCGTTACATCGTTGGCGATATTCATAGGTCCCTCGTGGTTAGTAAATTGGCATGTCCGGCTCGACATCCTCCGCCCAGGCGTGGATGCCGCCGGTCAGGTTCTTCAGGCGGGTGAAGCCGCTGTCGCGGAGCAAGCCCAGAGCCTTCATACTGCGCACGCCGGTGCGGCACTGGAGGACGATTTCGTCGCGCGTGTCCAGTTCGTTCATGCGGGCCGGTAGGTCCGGCAAGGGGATGAGCTTCGCGCCGTCGATGTGGGCGATGTCCCACTCGTGGGGGTCGCGCACATCGATGAGGACGAAGCGGGGGTCGTGCTCGGCCAGCTTGTGCTGCACCTCGATGGGTGTGATCTGCCAGCGCGGGTCAGCCTGGTCGGCGATGGGGGTCTCGCCGCCGATGGGCACGCCGCAAAACTCCTCGTAGTCGATAAGCTCGTGGATGGTAGGATTCTCGCCGCAGATGGGGCAGGCCGGGTTCTTGCGCAGCCGGACGACGCGCGTGTCCATGCTGAGGGCGTCGAAGAGTAGCAGGCGACCAACGAGCGGCTCGCCGATGCCCAGGATGAGCTTGATGACCTCGGTGGCCTGGATGGTTCCCAGCAGACCGGGCAGGATGCCCAGCACACCGCCCTCAGCGCACGAGGGAACCTCGCCGGGGGGCGGCGGGTCGGGGTACAGGCAGCGGTAGCATGGCCCCTGCGATGCCCAAAACACCGATGCCTGGCCCTCGAAGCGGAAGATGCTGGCGTGGACATTGGGGATGTCGAGCAGGACGCTCACGTCGTTGACCAGGTAGCGGGTCGGGAAGTTATCAGTGCCGTCGGCGATGATGTCGTACTGGCGGGCAAGGTCCAGGGCATTCTCGGCGGTGAACATCGCCTCGTGGGGTACAATCTCGATGGTAGGGTTGATGGCGCGCAACTTATCCACGGCCGACTGTATCTTGGGCCGGCCGACGTCCGGCGTGTGGTGCAACAACTGGCGTTGCAGATTGCTGTCGTCGACCACATCGAAGTCCACGACGCCCAGCTTGCCGACACCCGCCGCCGCCAGATACATGGCGAGGGGTGAGCCGAGGCCTCCAGTGCCGACGCACAGCACGCTGGCCGCCTTGAGCTTCTTCTGCCCGGCCAGCCCCACCTCGGGCATGATAAGGTGACGCGAGTAGCGTTTGATTTCTGCGTTGGAGAGGGAGACCCCCTCCGCCAGTTCGGCGTAGTTCAATGACATGGGTGGTCCTTGCGGTGCAATGTGGCGTTTCCTGAGCCGTTGGTCGCGTTGGGCGGACCAAAGACGAAGGACCGATGGTCTACGCTGGCTTGGTCGTCGGTCCTTCGTCTTTGGTCTTTGGTCATGTCCACAGTCCGAGCGACAGGTACTTGGCTCCGCCGTCGGGCAGCAGGGTCACGATGACGCCGTGGTCAAGCTCGCGGGCGACCGCCAGCGCGGCATGAACGGCGGCCCCCGACGACAGGCCGACGAACAGCCCCTCTTCGCGGGCCAGGCGGCGGGTCATGTGTAGCGCGTCTGACGCGGCTACGGGTAGGTGGCGGTCGGGCAGGGTCGGGTCGTAGATGGCAGGCACGATGGCCGTCGCCAGGTGCTTCATGCCCTCGATGACCTCCAACTCATCGGCGGGGCCGACGGCGATGCCCTGGATGCGCGGGTCGTGGGCCTTGAGGCGGCGCATTACCCCGGTGAAGGTTCCGGTCGTGCCCAGGCCCGCCACGAAGTGGGTGACACAGCCGTCGGTCTGGGCGAGAATCTCAGGGCCGGTTGTGTCATAGTGGGCGCGCCAGTTGGCGTCATTGCTGTACTGGTCGGGGTAGAAGTAACGCTCGGGCTGGTCGGCCACGATGGCGCGGACCAGGCGAATGGCTCCGTCTGAGCCTTCCAGCGGGTCGGACTGAATCAGCTCCGCGCCGTAAGCCTTCACGATAGTCTTGCGCTCGGCGCTGACGTTGGCGGGCATGACCAGAGCGACGCGGTAGCCCAGCGCCGCGCCGAGCATGGCGTAGGCGACGCCGGTGTTGCCCGATGTGGAGTCGATGATGGTCTTGTCATGGGTCAACGCACCGCTAGCCTCGGCCTCACGCAGCATGCGGGCGGCAGCGCGGTCCTTGACCGACCCGCCGGGGTTGAACCACTCGGCTTTGGCCCACACCTCGACACCCGGCGGCAGGCCGAGCGTCACCCGCCCTAGCCGCAGCAGCGGAGTGCTCCCGATCTGGTCCAGCAGGCCCCGCCCGCCGTGGGGGCGGCCTGGCGTTGCTGTCGCGTGCCCGTGCAGTAACACACTTACCTCACATCAACCCCAGGCCCCAGTCGTCGACTTCCATCATCTCCGGCGTCCACATCTCGTCGCCGAGGATGACGCGCGAGGGGCCGCTGGTCGCGTCGGCGGTCTTCGTGCGCACCTGGTCGATGAGCCAGCCCGCAGCAGGGCAGAAGGGCGTCGTCATGATCATGGTGACGACGGTTTCGTCAGGGGTGAACTCGATATTGCGAATCAGGCCCAGGTCAATGATGCTCATACCGATCTCAGGGTCGAGAATCTCGCGCAACGACTCGCGCAACTCGCTTTCGCGGGCCATCAACTCCGGATTGATAATACTGCCAGTGTCGGTCATGATATGCGTCTCCTTGTCAGGGGTCAGGTCTCGGCCAAGTACCCTTTAGACCATCCCCTGCTATCGCTCCTTACCTTGTCGTCGAGACCTGGCGGCCGCCCGCCATGGCGGGCACGATGGAGACTTCGTCGCGCGGGCCGACCGGCGTGGCCTTGCCTTGCAGGGTACGGGCGTCATCCTCGTTCACGAACACCTGGATGAAGCGCTTGATCTCGCCGCTCTCATCGAAGAGGCGATCCTTGAGGCCAGGGTAGGACGTGTCGAGGTTGTTGAGAACATCGCCCAATGTCGCGCCCTCGACCTGGACTTTGGATTGGCCCTCGGCGTAGCGGCGGAGGGGAGTGGGTAGAAAGACGGTTGCCATGCTGTTCCTCTCAGGGTCAAGATGATACCGGCCGGGCCGGGCGAAGCGGACAAAAAACCCCATCGCGCTGCGGCGGGAGCCGCAAGCGATGAGGTCGCTGTCAGTCGGAGGGCCATTCGACGCAAGGTCGAAGGGCGGAAAACCGCAGGAAGTCGGGTCGTGTTGCTTCCAGACAGGCTGGGCCGTGAGTCAGCCCACGCTCATCGCTGGCGTACCCTGGCAACGCGGGGATCAGTTGGTGAGCCTGTAGCTCCGCCAGCGGGGCGACTACGCCCCAATGCCGGCAGGCCGACCTTCTGCCCCGCTAGCGACAGGTGCAAGACACGACGCAGAACATATAACTCCTACAGGGATGAACTATCGTGTACAGATTGTACAGGAAAGGACGTGTCTTGTCAAGCGGCGTAACGACGTGACCATGCCCCAATCCTACTCGTCGAAGGAATAGGTGCTCTCGGCATAGAAGCGGACGCTGCGGTCGGCGATCTTGCTGTGTACCCATGCTTCCAGCCAGGCGTTCTTGTCGGCCAGGGGCCGCGTATCGCTCATCGTGACCAGGGGCAGGTTGATGCGTAGGACGCGGCCGGGGATAATGTGGCGGGTGATGCCAGTTGGGACACGGGCGTCGGCGCGCGCGAGAGCGAGAATGTCCTGGTGGGTGAAGCGCGGGTAGACCAGAATGGCGGTGATGTCATCGACCATGCCCCCCACGGCGCGCACCGTGTCGAGGCGAATACGGTGTATCGCGCCACCACCGCGATACGTGTTGGAGATGTCCAGCAGGAGGCGCGCGCTGTCCTGGAAGGAGGAGCCGTTGTCGAGGATGAACACCTCATCGGCGGGTGAGACGATGAAGGCCAGGCAGCGGCGGCGCACGAGCGCCTCGCGGGCGGTCAGTAGATCGACGCGGGTGAGGCGCACGCCCCTCACGGCGCACAGGGCGTCCCACAAGGCGGGCCAGTCCAGGCCGGTGACAAGGTGATGCCAGGTGCTTAGCTCCACCTCGTCGTAGGCCACGACCTGCACGATGGGGTGGGCGATATCCAGGACGCGCAGGGCGGAAACACGGTTCGCGCCGTCAAGGACGACATAGCGGTCATCGCCCAGGGGTGCGGCGATAGGTGGGTTGCGCAGGGTCGCCTCGACACGCAGGCGCTCGACCAGCTTCGCGACGCGGCGCGGGTCGGCATCCTCGTGCAGAATCAGAGACTCGGCGGGCACGAATCGGAGGGTAGGTAACGTGGGCGCAGACATGCGAGCAAACCCTTCAGGCGGCTGTGAATTGGGTGCGCCAATTGTAGCACTACCTGGCCCTAAAGCAGGGTGAGCGGAGTGCATTTACGCGCTGACTTCCTCTCCCCCGCAAAGTCCCCGCCCTCTCCCTTCGCCTACGACAGGCTGAGGCAGCGGAGGGCGGGGCCAGGGACAATCGCCCTTGACGGGGCGATGCGGGCCGCGCTATACTCAGCGCAACATAACCCCAGGGGAGGTAGAGATGGCCGCTGTTCCGCCCGCCCGCGCTCCCTTCTGGTCAGGTTGGCACACCCTGGGTGTCGCGCTCGTCGCGCTCATCCTGGTTGGGCTGGCCTTCTCGCCGCTTCGCTGGCCCCTGACGCCGGGTGACCCGCGCAGCGCGCTCGTGACGTGGTGGATTCTGGTGGCGGTGTTGATCGCCTTCGTGCTCATCCTGGGTCACGGCATTGTTGGCCGCTCGCTGGGCGCGCTCATCGGCGCGCGCAATCGCATGAGCCTGTCGCGCCTGCAACTCATCCTGTGGACGGTGGTGGTCTTGTCGGCCTGGCTGACGGCGGCGCTGTGGAATCTCGCCAACGGCGTGGCCGACCCCCTCAAGATCGCGCTACCGGAGGAGTTGTGGCTTCTACTCGGCATCAGCGCGACAGCGATGGTAGGGACGCCATTGGTGTTGAGCACCAAGATGAGTCGGCCGCCCAATGCGCAACAGGCCATGGGCCAGATGCAGCAGGCGGCGGCGCGTAGCGGGCGGGCCGCCGCCGGGGGCAATGGCGAGGGTGGGGCGACGGCAACGTCCATGATGCAGGAGATGCGTCTGACCCATCGCGGCCTGGTCATTGCTAACGAGTCGTCCCAGGACGCCAGCCTGGCCGATCTATTCATGGGCGACGAGGTGGGGAACTTCGCCGAAGTTGACATGAGCAAGGTGCAGATGTTCTTCTTCACCATCATCATCATCCTTGCTTACGCGGCTGCCCTGGGAACTATGTTTGGGACAGCGCGCCCCACGGGAATCGATGCCTTCCCGGCCCTCAACGAGAGCGTGGTGGCGCTGCTGGGCATCAGCCAGGCGGGCTACCTGACCTACAAGGCCGTGCCGCATACCGCGCCACCTCAGCCTCAACCGCCCGCGCCGTGATAGATACTATGTCCGATGCGCCCATCGAAAAGACCAACGCCATGCGCGCCCTGGAGCAGCGCCAGATAGCCTATCAGGCGCTGCGCTATGGCGACCCCGGCGAGTTTCACACCGCCGTCGAGGTGGCCGAGCTGCTCGGCCAGCCGGTCGAGCAGGTGTACAAGACCATCGTTGTGCTCCGGGAGAAGGGCAGGCCACTGCTGGTGATGGTCCAGGCCGACCGGGAGATCGACCTGCGGCGGCTGGCGAAGTCGACCGGCGATAAGAAGCTCCAGCCGGCCGCCCTCAAGGAGGCCGAGAAACTGACCGGCTTGCAGGTAGGGGGTATCTCGGCGCTGGCGTTGCTGAACAAGGGTTTCGAGCCGGTCATCGATGCGCCCGCGTTGCGGCTCGACCGGGTATACGTCAGCGCGGGGCGACGAGGTACGCAAATTGGCCTGATGGTGGCCGACCTGATTCAGGTGACGGGAGCGAAGGTCGTGTCGGCGACGGCCGACACCGACGACCGCGACACGGCAAAAGTATGACGTGATGTTTGGGTGCGCGTCCGAAGGGCGTCGGGCCGTTGACAGGCCTGACGCCCTTCTTGTATAATGAGGCCAGAACATCTGTTCTAGCCTGGGAGGGGTAAGGAGCGACGAGATGGAGCGAGACGAGCATCAGATGAGCATCGAACGTGTGCTGGAGCATCTGGCCGAGTGTGAGGCGTTTCAGCAACTGGCGGCGCGTTACCCCTACGCCAGGGTCGAACTGACGGTGCAGGAAGGCTATTGTGTGAGTGGCAGCCTGCGCGTGACGGCGCGGCCGGCCCGCCGCCGGGCGCGTCCGCTACGGTGAGCGCCGGCGAGTGGCGACCCTAACGCCAGGTGACTCGGTACAGCCAGCGGTCACCGGGCGAGCCGGGGCTAGAACCTCCGCGTCATCGAGGGGATGTCCGCCATGGGCCGGAAGCGCAGTGCTGACCAGGTATCGTCGATGGCGATCTGGGTCACGCCCGCCCACTGGTCGGCGGCGACCACGTCCCAACCGACGTCGCGGTGGATGTCAGTCTTGACGCCGGATATCTTCTTTGGATAGGCCAACCACACCAAGCCGCCGGGTTTGATGGCGTCGCGAGCCGTGGGCCACAAGCGCGCCAGGTCGGCCTGGCTGCCGACGAAGGCGTGGACGGCGTCGTACGCGCCGTCGGGTGTCTCCGCCAGGCTCGCGCCGTGGGGCGGCGGCGTCAGGCGGGCGATGTAGCTGGTCGGCGCGTTGAGCACCAGAATCCGCTGGCCGGGCTTGACGAGTAGTTTTTTGAGCAGCGCTGCGTCTGCCATCGGATGTCTCCTATTCGTCGCTCAGGAAGTCGGCGGCCAGGGCGTTGAAGCGGTCAGCATGCTCGTCGTTGGGCAGCAGCCTGGCGTGGTCGAAGATTTCTAGTCGCGCCTCCGGCCGCAGGGCCAGGAAGGCCTCGGCGTCAGTTACAGGGGTCGAGGTGGCGTCGCGCCCCCAGACGAGCAGGGTGGGGTGGGTGACCTGGGGCCAGCTACTCTTGACGGAGCGGTTGAGCGCGCCACTGATGAAGGACGCGGGCGCGTGGCGCGCTCCTGGCTGGTGGGTCGTGGCGTAGTAGGCGTCGATGGTGGCGCCGCTGATGCAGGCAGGGTTGGAGTAGGCCTGTTGGGCCAGGTAGTAGCGCAGGCTGGGCCGGCGGGCGAGGAGGTTGAAGGCGGCCGTGCCCAGCAAGGGCGAGGCGACGAGATGCCGCAGACCGGCCTGCACTTCATCCGGCGCTGAGACCAGGTGGGTCAGGCCGGTGGGCGCGATGAGAAGGAGGCGGCGAAAGAGATCGGGAACACGGGCGGCCACGTCGATCACGTAGGCCCCGGCCAGGGAGCTGGCGATGACGTGGGCCGGCTCGCGCACCACGTCGCGGATGAAACCCTCGAGCAGGTCGATGTACACTTGCGCGGTATAGCTGATGGCGGGGCGGTCGGACAGACCAAAGCCCAGCCAATCGGGCGCGTAGACTCGAAAGCGTCCCGCCAGCGGCCCCACCTGCCGGCGCATCTCGTAGGACGAGGCGCCAGCGTGGAAGCCGTGGAGAATCACCAGCGGCGGGCCATCGCCTGATGTCTTGTAGAACACCGATCCCAACCGTGTGGGCCAATAGCGAGTCTCGCCGGGAACCTCGCTCATCAGCGGCCCGGCCTGGCGGCCCTGGATGGCATTGAATAGCGCCATGCCGCCCGCCACCCCTATCCCCAGGCTGGCTGCTGTTCGCCATGCGCCCATTACCTTCTCCTGAGCCGTCTATTCGGCGCTGCGTGACATAATAATTGCCTCTTCGGGCGAGAGACGGCGCAGATGCGACGTGTGCCGCAACGCCTCAATGTCTGCTGCGCCGATCAGGAACATGGCAATCCGCAGCTCGCGGGCGATTTCCTCGGCCGTGGCTATCGTCGCCTCGGCCGAGACGGCCGCCGCTTTCAAGAAGGGCGCGGCCAGGCCAAACAGATTCGCGCCCAGCGCCAGCGCCTTGGCCCCGTCCACCCCGCTGCGCACGCCGCCACTAGCCACGGTGGGCATGTCCGGCACGGCCTCCCTCACCAGGCGCAGCGACTCCGTCGTGGGGATGCCCCAGTCCGCGAAGCGGCGCGCGATGCGGCGCACATCCTCATCGGGCGTCAGGCGGCGCTCGACCTCGCTCCACGATGTGCCGCCCGCTCCGGCGACATCCAGGGCGGCGACCCCCACCTCGGCCAGGGCGCGTGCGACGTCGCCCGACAGACCCCAGCCAACCTCCTTGACGATGAGCGGCACGCTCAGGCCGCGCACCAGTCCGCCAATTTTGGCGATCAGTCCCGACCAATTGGTATTGCCGCCATACTGGATGGCTTCCTGAAGGGGATTGAGGTGCAGGATGAGGGCGTCAGCGCGCACCATGTCCACCACACGCCGTGCGTGGTCCAGACCGTAGCCGTAGTTCAGCTGCACCGCGCCGAGATTGGCGAAGATGACGGCCTGCGGCGCTCGCTCGCGGGCGATGGTAAAGGTGGCCGCGACTTCGGGCTGCTCCAGGCCGGCGCGCTGCGAGCCGAGGCCCATCGCGATACCGGCCGCCTGGGCGGCTTCGGCGAGGTTGGCGTTGATAAGACGCGCCCGCTCCGTGCCGCCGGTCATGGACGAGATGAGCAGCGGCGCGCGCAGCCGGTGGCCCAGGAAGGTGGTCGCCGTATCGACGAGGGCCAGGTCCAGCTCGGGCAATGCCTGGTGAACGAAGGCGTAACGCTCGAAGCCGGTGGTCAGGTTGGGGAATTGAACATCTTCCTCAAGATTGACCCGCAAGTGCTCAAGTTTGCGCTGGGAGTGCATAAGGACCTGCTCAGCCGCCAGGGCGGCGCTGTGATTCTGGGAAATCGGGGGGTGCGGGCGTAACTCGGACGCGGGCAAGGGGTTACATTCAGCAGCAACACCGGGCTGGGCGCACCTCTGAAATGGTAGCCATGCTCCTGGCCGGTGTCAATCGTCCGTAGCTTGCCTTCACGGCAGTCGCGACGGCCTGAGCGTTGACATCCACCGGCGGCGTGGGTATACTTGCCCTAATCCCGCGAGCCATACTACAGACATGGGGGTTCCCACGAATGGACAATTCCATCTTCGAGCGCGTCCGCGACATCATTGTCGATCAACTCGGCGTCAGCGCCGACGCTGTTGTGCCCGCTGCTCGCTTCCGCGAAGACCTGCACGCCGACTCGCTCGACCTGGTAGAGCTGATCATGCGCTTCGAGGAGGAGTTCGGTGGTGAGATCTCGGATAAGGAAGCCGAGGGGATCACCACGGTCGGCGAGGCTGTCACGTACCTTCAGTCGCATCAGGCAGCGTAACGAGGCGGACCACCGTCGTTAGGTACAGCCCAGGCACATACCCTGTTCCGCTCATCCTCGCCCGGTGAGATGAGTTCTTGGGTGTGTGCCTGATTTGTTTTGGCCGCCGTAGCGGCGCCGCGGAGTGGACTATGGCTGTCTCGGGCATCATTCTGGTGGGGGGCGGCAGCCGCCGCATGGGGCAGGACAAAGCCTTGCTGGCCCTGAGCGGCCAGCGCCTGATCGACCGCGTCGCTGACCTTCTGGGCGGCGTGGCCGATGATCTGCTGGTGGTGGGGAGCGACGTGGAGCGCTACCGCAGCGCGCACTGGCGCGTCGTGCCGGATGCCTTCCCCGGCGCCGGCTCGCTGGGTGGCCTGTACAGCGGCTTGCAGGCGGCGCGTTACCCCTACGCTGTCGCGGTGGCCGTTGATATGCCGTTCCTCAACCCCGACCTGCTCAGCTATCTGATCCGGGTTGGTCGTGACTGGGATGCTACCGTGCCACGGGTCAACCCGTTCCGCCTATCGGCCCATCCTGGTCGCGACGGCCATGCGCTGCGGGCGATAGATGCCGACTTGCAGCCTTTGCACGCCGTCTATCATCGCCGGGTCGCGGTGGCGATTCGCCAGTGCATTCGCCAGGGCGACCTGCGCATGATTAGCTTCTTGCCTCTGGTGCGCGTTCGCCTCGTCACAGGCGAGGAGACCGCCCGCTACGATCCGGAAGGGCTATCGTTCTTCAATGCCAATACGCCCGACGACTGGCGCGCGGTTCAGGAGCGCCTGAATGACTGAGCCGACGGTTCGGTGGCGTCATGTGCAGTTCAATGAGCATGGCGACAGCGAGGCGATTGAAGGCGCGGTCATCAACGAGACCAAGTGGCGGCTCTACGTCAATCGCCGCCACCTCGTCAGCTTCATGTGTACCCCCATTGGCCTGCACGAGTTGGCGCTGGGCTTCCTCCAGGGCGAGGACTTGATCGATGGCCTGGCCGACATCATCTCGCTCAAGGTCTACCAGGGCGAGCATCGCGTCTACTGGTATATGCCTGAACTGGGCATGAATGGTGTGTTGACCATGCAGGTCTGCGAGGAGTCGGTCGGGGCGATAGACGTTCGCCTGACACACCCGCTGCCCGACGACCTGCCGCCGGAGACGTTGACTAGCGGGTGCGGCGGTGGGGTGACTTTCCGCGACCTGAAGCAGGCCGGTCAACCCCTCGCCTCGTCGCTGCGGGCGTCGCCCGCGCAACTGATGGACCTGGTGCGTCAACTCAACGACAGCGCGGCCCTCTACCGTGACGTGCGAGGGGTCCACACCAGCGCCCTTGCTGACCCGACGCGCCTGCTGGTGGTGAGGGAGGATGTTGGGCGGCACAACACACTGGACAAGATTCGCGGCGCGGCGCTCCTGGCAGGGCTGTCCACACGGGATCGTATCCTGGTGACGACGGGGCGCGTCTCGTCGGAGATGATGACGAAGGCGGTGCGCATGGGAGCGCCCATCGTGGTCTCGCGCACCTCACCCACGGCGCTGTCGGTCCGCCTTGCGGACGCCTGGGGCATTACCCTGGTTGGCTATGCTCGTGGCCGTCGCCTGAGCGCATACACTCACCCCCAACGACTCGGCGTCGCCATCCCCGCACCCGTACCCAATGACTGAGGTGGCGCGTTAATCACGCGGAGGGAACGTGGCGACCCAACGCGGCGCGCCTCGTCCCCACGTAGTGTATTGTCCATTTTGGAAGGTTGTCCATGCGCATTCCCCCCATCGCCTTTGCCCTGGGCGTCGCCCTGGCCCTGATTGTTATTCTGGCTGGTTGCCGTGTTGCCCCCGATTCCACCGCCACCTATCGTCCGCGCGCCACCCCGACCGCGCCGCCCTCATTTGGGCAGGCCCTGTACGTGGAGCGCTGCGCCTTGTGTCACGGCGTGGACGGTGAGGGGCAAGGCAAGGTTGGGTTGTCCCTGGCAAACCAGGAATTGCTGACCACGGCGACCGATGAGTTCCTGCATGCCGCCATCGCCCAGGGGCGGGCGGGCACAACCATGACGGGCTGGGAAGAGAACGGCATGACCCCGGCCCAGATCGACTCCCTGGTGCAGTATATCCGCCACTGGCAGACACAGCCTGGTATCGCCCTTGAGGACAAGCCGGCGAGCGGCGACAGGGCGCGCGGCCAGGAGTTGTACACCCAACTGTGTGCGACGTGCCACGGACCCGACGGCCTGACCGGCGGCAAGGTCAACCTGGAGGGCATGTCCATCGGCCATCCCCAGTTCCTGGCGACGGCGTCGGACGCCTTTATCGCCTACGCCATCGCCAATGGCCGCAGCGGGACGACCATGATTCCCTACGGTCAGGCACGCGGCGGGCCGCTAGACGCGCAGCAGATTGCGGACCTTGTGGTCTACATGCGGAGTTGGCCGCGCTAGGTGATGCGTGCCGCCGCGTCGATGCCTGCCCGCAACTCACTCACGAACTGCGCCACCTCGGCAGCGGGGTCGGCGGCCCGATCCGCGACCCGCACCACCGCGCTACCGACGATGACACCGTCGGCGATGCGGGCGACGCGCCCCGCCTGCGCCGCGTCACCGATGCCAAAGCCTACAGCCAGCGGTAAGTCGGTCGCCGCGCGCACACGCTCGACGAACGCCTCTAGCTCCACAGGCAGGCTGTTGCGTGCGCCTGTTACCCCCACGAGAGACACAAGGTAGATGAAGCCCGATGCCTGCTCGGCCACGAGGCGTATCCGCGCGTCGGTGCTGGTCGGCGCGAGCATAAAGACCAGGTCAACGCCGTGGGCGTGGGTGGCTGCGACCAGATCGTCGGCCTCTTCGGGCGGCAGGTCTGGCACGATCAGCCCATCTACCCCCGCATCGGCGGCTTCGGCGCAGAAACGGTCCAGGCCGCGTTGAAAAACGGGGTTGTAGTAGCCCATCAAGGTGAAAGGCGCGGTGACGCCGCGCTGGCGGAGGGCGTGAGCCTGGGCAAAGCACTGTTCGACGCGAGTCCCGTGTTCCAGGGCGCGCTGGGTGGCGGCCTGGATGGTCGCACCATCGGCGAGGGGGTCCGAGAAAGGTATGCCTAGCTCGAACAGGTCGGCCCCCGCCGCTTCGGCCGCCGGTACGATATCGAGTAGCGCCTCGGCCGAAGGGTGGCCGACGCACAGATAAGGCATGAGGGCGACGCGGCCCTCGCCCCGCAGGCGGGCGAAGGTCGCCTGTAGTCGCGACATTACTTCTTCTCCGTAGGGTTGCCGGCGTTGGTCCACGCCCCATAGCCGCCCAGCAACGCCTTCACGTTGGTGAAACCTCGATCCTGCAGTTGACGCGCCGCACCGGCGCTGGTCTCCTCGCGTGGTCAGGTACAGTAGGTGATGACCTCGGCATTCTGCGGTAGCTCGCTGAAGCGATTGGGAATGTCCGGGAGCGGCATGTTTACGGCACCGGGAATGTGGGACTCGCTGAACTCCTGGGGGGAGCGCGTGTCCACGAAGACAACTCCTGGCTGCCCTAGTCTCGCCTGCGCGTCGGCCAGCGCGATGCGCGGAATCTCAGGGTTGGGCTGGGTGCGAATGGGGTCCGTGGTGGCAGCGGGCGCGCTCGCCTGGCGGGTCAGAATCAAGGCGAGAATGATGGCCCCCAGCAGGGCAACCCCGCCAATGGTGAGCCACGTGCCGAGATTGGACTGGCCCGTGTTTGCCTGCGCGTTGCGCCCCTTGCGGCGATACTCGGCTCGTTTACTCATGCGCTCTCCTTACCTAAGGTCAACGATGTGATCGACCAATGGCCCCGTCGAGGCGAGGACCACAGGCAGCTCAAGAAGGGCCTGCACCCGGTCAATGAAGTCGCGGGCCTCGTTGGGTAGATGACTGCGGCGCTGCGCCGCCTGGGCGCGGGGTAGGCGCATCTCCAGGTTGCTCAGGACGATGCCCGTCGCGCCGTTGGCGATGATTGCCGCTCGCGCCCCCGCCATGTCGAAATCAGCGGGCACAGGGTCGCCCCCGATGGGCGTCTCGGTGTCGCCCGCCCCCGGCGTCAGCGCGGTGAGGACCAGATAGACGTCAGTGACCAGCGTCGGGCCGACGCCGGCGTCCACGCACGCCTGCTGCGCGGTAATGTCGCGCCGGGCCGCGTCGTCGCCCGCCCCCGACAGCGGGGAGAGGCTCAAGCCCCCATTGGCCTCAATCACGGCTGGGCGTCCGCCGCGAACGGCGGCGTTGAACTCGAGCGGCACGTCCGTCAGGAATGGCTGAAGGGCAGCGATGTCGGCGGCGCGCTTGCGGCCGTCCTGCACGAGGCAGAGGCGGTCGATGCCCACACGATCGGTGACGTCGAGGCGCTCGATTTCGTCCAACAGGCTACCGACGTTGATGTTAATGCCTGGCCCCACGAGTAGCCGCGTGTCAGGCTGGACGAAGGCGCACGACAGCCAGGTGGCCGTGCGAGGCTGGCCGTTCCACTCGATTGTGTGGGGAGTCGCGCCGGCGGCGCGGGCCGCCAGGGCGACCTGGTCAGCCAGGGCCAGGTAGGCGGCGATCTTGCCCTTCGGCTCGCTGCCATGCCCGCCGACGATGATAGTGAGGCTCATACGGTGTCTCGCATGTTACGCGTCGTCCCGCTCGTGGGGCAGCTAGCTAGTACCGCCGCGAGCGACAATAATGAGTGTCAGGGTTGCGGCAGGGCGTTGCCGACCGCGAACAGGGCCAGAATCGCGACACTGTTGACGGTCGCGTGCAGCAGGATGCACGGCCACAGGGAGCCGGTGCGCTGATAGAGCCAGGCGAGTAGCGCGCCCAGGCCGAACAGGGCGGGCAACGCCAGCGGTTGCAAGTGAGCCAGGCCGAAGATGCCCGCGCTCAGGGTGATGCCCCAGAATTCGCCCAGGCGGTCGCGGAAGGCGGGGAACATGAAGCCGCGAAAGAAGATTTCTTCCGTCAACGGGGCGATCAAGCCCGCCGCCAGTAGGGCCAGCGCCAGGCCCGCCACGCCCTCGCCGAAGAGGGGCAGGGGGTTGGGTTGGGCGCGCAGGCCGTAGCGCATCAGAAACAGTCCCCACATGCCCGTGATGGTATAGCCGATCACCAGGGCGACAAAGACCAGCCCGCAGCCAGGCAGCGCAGCAAAGGGCCGCAGCCCTAGCGCCGCCCTGCCGACCCGGTATTTGCGCAGGCCCCACCACCACACCGGGATGAGCAGCGATAGCTGGAAGGTGATAATGAGCAAGCCGGCCATGAGTCGCGCCCCGCCGCTCATCGATGGCGCTTCGGTGCGCGGGTCGCCCATGAGTTGCCGCGAGGCGAAGGCAACGGCGTAGAAGCCCAGCGGAACCAGCAGGCCGATGAACACGTCGCGCAGTGTCCAGGGCACAGGCGGCGGAGGCCCCCAGCCCGACGACGCGGCCGGGGCGAGGATCGGCTCGACCGCGACTGGCGCGGCGGGCGGGAAGGGCGGCGGGGCCGGGGGCTGCGTGGACATGGGGCGCGGTTAGACCTCAACGTTCAGAGCGGTGGCGACGGTCTGCAAGTCCTTGTCGCCGCGCCCCGACAGGTTGACGATCATCACACTATCGCGGCCCAACACCGGCGCGAGCTTGAGGGCATGGGCAACAGCGTGGACCGACTCCAGCGCACCGATGATGCCCTCGGCGTGGCACAGGGTCTGGAATGCCGCCAAAGCTTCATCGTCGGTGGCGTAGGTGTACTCGGCGCGGCCCAGGTCGCGCAGGTAGGCGTGCTCGGGGCCGACGGCGGCGTAGTCCAGACCGGCCGAGACCGAGTGGGTCAGGGCGATCTGGCCGTCATCGTCCTGGAGAACGTAAGTCTGTGCGCCATGCAGCACACCCAGGCGGCCCAACACCGAGTCGGAGAAGCGCGCCGCGTGCTGGCCGCTGCCGATGCCGTGGCCACCTGCCTCGACGCCGACCAGACGCACGTCGTCTGGCAAGAAGGGGTAGAACAGGCCGATGGAGTTGGAGCCGCCGCCAACACAGGCAACCAGGACATCGGGCAGGCGGCCGATCTGCGCCAGAGCCTGGGCGCGCGCCTCGCGGCCGATGATGCTCTGGAAGTCGCGCACCATGAGCGGGTAGGGATGGGGGCCGAGGGCCGAGCCGAGCAGATAGTAGCTGTCACTCACCGTGCTGACCCAGTCGCGCATGGCCTCGTTGATAGCGTCCTTGAGGGTGCGACTACCCGAATCAACGCTGCGCACTTCCGCGCCCAGTAGCTTCATGCGAAAGACGTTGGGGGCCTGGCGGCGCATATCCTCGGTTCCCATGTAGACGACGCAGTCCATGCCCAGCAGCGCGCACACGGTGGCCGTGGCAACGCCGTGCTGGCCTGCACCGGTCTCGGCGATGATGCGCCGCTTACCCATACGCTGAGCCAGGAGCGCCTGCCCCAGGGCATTGTTGATCTTGTGGGCGCCGGTGTGGGCCAGGTCCTCACGCTTGAGGTAGATGCGCGCTCCGCCTGCCTGAGTCGTCAGCTTCTCGGCGAAGTATAGCGGCGTGGGACGCCCGACGTAAGTCTGTTGCAGGTGGTCCAGCCGCGCGCCAAAGGCAGGGTCGCGGCGCGCCTCGTCGTAGGCGGCCTCTAGCTCGGTGATGGCTGCCATGAGGGTTTCGGGAACGAAGCGCCCGCCGTAACGCCCATAGCGGCCGCGGCTGTCAGGCACTGTCTTGACGGGGGTTACATCCATAGTCGGCGCCCTTTCTCGCGCGTGCGGTTCGCTCGTCGTCGCTCCACCCTCGTCGCTCGCTGCTCTAGCCGGCCAGGAACTCGGGTAGTTCCGGCTCGCCCTCGATGAAGGCGGCCGGCAGGCCCAGGCTCTGGCACCACGTTGCCAGCAGGGTCAGCCCTGGTGCGCAGGTGGCGTAGATGGACGCGCCAATCAAGTCGATGTCCAATTGCAGGGCTGCGAGCATGAAGTCCCGACTGCGTTGCTGCGCCGCCGGGTCGTTGATTTCGGTGTTCAGCATGCCGGTGACGAAGGCGGTACAGCCTGCCTGCCACGCTGCCTGTAAGGCCGCGACATCCGCGCCGTCGCCGGGCACGACAGCCACGCGAGCCACGAGGGCAGAGCCGTGCCGCACGACCTGCGAGTTCTTGATGCCCAGTTCCTGCTCGACACGATAGACCAGACTGGCGAAGTCGAAGGCGTTGCGAATGGCGGCATCGACGCGGGGTGGGCCGTAGCAGCCGACCGTCCCAACCTCGGTATCCAGTTGGCCCTCGATGGCGATGCCCAGGCGGCGGGCCAGGGCGCGCCCCGTCGATAGTCGTTCGCCGTAGGCCAGGGGTGCGTGAAGCACGTACAATGACAGCCCTCGCTCCTGGAACGCCATGACGCTCTCGGCAGGCAGGGCCTGAAACCCGGTGTGCCCCTCGTAGGGCTGCGGGTAGTGGCTGATGAGCAGGCTGCCGGGTAGAGCGCGAGCCGTCATGCCGTCCAATACGTCGGCAGTGGGGAACACCGCCGTGTACACCTCGCTCACTTCGTTCGACCCGCCTAGCAGCAGACCGTTGCCGCGTTCGCGCAGTTCGGGCGATGCCGTGGCGTGCAGGTCCGCGTTGAGGGCGTCCAGGGTCAGCCAGACCTCGCGATAGGCGGTCACGTTCAGACTGCTCTCAAGCTGGGCAAGCAGGTCGTTCAGGCGCACGGGGCCTCGTAGGTGGGCATATCACGGTATGGCGCGGCGCGCATTCTCGATGAAGGCGCGCACCAGGGCGTGGTCCTTGTGGCCGGGCGATATCTCTACGCCACTGGAGACGTCCACGCCCCACGGCTGGGCCTCGGCGATGGCTGCCTCGACCGTGTCTGGCGTCAGGCCGCCCGCGAGAAGGATCGGGTGGCGGGCCGCCAGCAGGCGCGCCGCCTGCCAGTCGGTGCGCCGCCCTGTGCCGCCGAACTGCCAGGGGTGGTAGGCGTCTAGCAGGAAGGACGGGCGTGTCGCGGTGGCCGGGTCAGTCGGCGGCAGCACGCTGGCGTAGATGGCAGCCATAGGGTCGGTATCGCCGCGACTGGGCGGGCGCAGCGCCTTGAAGGCGCGCGGGGCGAGCAGACCCACTTCCAGTGGCGGCTCGCTGCCGTGGAGCTGAGCCAGGTCCAGGCCGGCGGCGTCAAGGGTGGCCGCCACCTGCTGCCAGTCCTCGTCGACGAAGACACCGACGAACAGCGGAGGATGGTCGGTGGTGGCGCGCACCCTGGCGGTGATTCCGCGCACGCGGTTCGGCGCGATGTAACGCGGGCTTTTATCGTAGAAGATGAAGCCGAGCAGATCGGCCCCCGCCGCCGTCGCCGCCAGCGCGTCCGCCGTATCCGTTATGCCGCAAATCTTCACCCGCGTCTGCATCTGGCCCCGGCGGCTCTCATACCAAGTGCGGTTAGTTGGGCTGTCAATTCATCGTCCATACTTGTCGCCCTGAGCGCGCCGAAGCCCCTTCGGCACGCTTAGAACGACAATGTTCAAGTTTGGTATCAGGTGATGGGCGGGGGTTGCGGGCGACATAAAGCTCATCCTGGCCTGTTAATCCTGTCCAGTGTCGACGGTGCGAAGCCCCGATAACTCGCGGACTTTGGCGGCGGTGTCGGGCGCGGTGACGATGGCCTCGCCGACCAGTACGGCATCGACGCCCGCCTGCGCCAGGGCCGCCACGTCGGCCGCGCGATGAATGCCGCTCTCGGCCACGAGAATTGTACCCGGTGGCACCAGGGGGCGCAAGCGGTGGGTTGTGCCGACGTCAACCCGGAAGGTGCGCAGGTCGCGGTTGTTGACGCCAACGACGCGCGCGCCCGCCGCCAGTGCGCGCTCGACCTCGGCCTCGTCGTGGACCTCGACCAGCGCCGCCATGCCCAGGCCATAGGTCTGGCTGAGCAGGTCGGTCAGCTCGTCCTGGCCCAGGCAGGCGACAATGAGCAGCAGGGCGTCGGCCCCATTGGCCCGCGCCTCCCAGACCTGATACGGGTGGATGATGAAGTCCTTGCGCAACAGAGGGACGGCGGGCAGCGCGCCGCTGGCCTGGGCGGCACGAAGGCCGCGCAGATAGTCGAGACTGCCCTGGAAGAACTTCTCGTCGGTCAGCACCGACAGGGCGCGCGCGCCGTTGGCCGCGTACACCCCGGCCAGGGCGAGGGGGTCGAAGTCGGCGCGTAGTAGCCCCTTGCTTGGCGACGCCTTCTTAAGCTCAGCGATCAGGCTCACGCCGGGTTGGGCCAGCGCCGCGGCGAAGTCGTGGGTCGGCCAGGCGTTGGCTGCGGCGGCCTGCAACGTCGCCAGAGGGACGGCCTGCTGCCGTTCGGCGACCTCGATGCGCTTATGGGCGACGATCTCGTCAAGAATCATAGGGCCTCGGCTTGGTGTGCGGAGTGGTGTGCCCACTGCGGCGGCATGGCTGCCGCATTCCAGGCAGATGCTACCTCGGCGCGTGGTCGCGGCTGAACTCGATGGCGCGGTCCAGGGTCTGGCGCGCTGCGCCGCTGTCGATGGCGGCGGCGGCGGCAGGGAGACCCTCGCGCAGGGTGGCCGCCTTTCCCGCTGCGACCAGGGCGGCGGCCACGTTCAGCAGCACCACGTCGCGGCGCGGGCCGCGCTCACCGTCCAGGATGGCGCGGGTGAGGGCCGCGTTGTCCTCGGCCGTGCCGCCCTTGAGCTCGCTGAGGCGGGCGCGGGCCAGCCCAAAGTCGGCGCCGTCCAGCGTGCCGACGATCACCATAGCCGCGTCCTCGTCGAAGTAGGCGACCTGGTTGACGCCGGTGGTCGATAGCTCGTCCAGGCCGTCCGCGCCGTGGACGACATAGGCAGCGCGACTGCCTAGCGACTTGAGGACGTCCGCTAGAGGCTGGGTCATGGCGTCGCTGTAGACGCCGATGACCTGGGTACGCGCGCCGGCCGGGTTGCATAGCGGGCCAAGCAGGTTGAACACGGTGCGGATGCCCATCTCGCGGCGCGGGCCAATGGCGTGGCGCATGGCGGGGTGCAGCCTGGGGGCGAACAGGAAGCCGAAGCCGACGCTATCGATGGACTCGGCGACCCGTTGCGGCTCCAGGTCGAGGTTCAGGCCCAGGGCTTGCAGCACGTCCGCGCTGCCCGATTGACTTGACACCGAGCGGTTGCCGTGCTTGGCGACGCCCAGGCCCGCCCCCGCTACCACGAAGGCCGCCGTGGTGGAGATGTTGAAGGTTCCGCTGCGGTCGCCCCCCGTCCCGCAGGTGTCGATGAGGTCGGTACGCTGCGGGCGCACGGGCAGGGCGAAGCGACGCATGGCGCGGGCGCAGCCGGTGATCTCGTCGACGGTCTCGCCCTTGATGCGCAGCGCGGTCAGGAATGCGCCGATCTGGGCGGGGGTCGCGTCGCCGGCCATGATTTCGCTCATGACGGCGTCGGCCTCGTCGGTGGTCAGGTGCTGGCCGTCCACCAGGGCGGCAATGGCGTCTTTGATGGGCATGCGTGGTCCTCCTGGCGATAGCCTCTCTATGCTGAGAGAGTTGCTACAGGGTGTGACACCGGCCGCAACGCCAGGAAGTTGCGCAGGATGTCCTTGCCGTTGGGGGTCAGGATGCTCTCCGGGTGGAACTGGACACCCTCGACCGGGTAGCGTGTGTGGCGCAGGCCCATCACCTCGCCCTCGGCGGTGAAGGCCGTCACTTCCAGGCCGGCGGGTAGCGGCTCCTCGACGATGAGGGAGTGGTAGCGGGTAGCCTCGAAGGGGTTGGGCAGGCCCGCGAACAGTCCCCGGCCGTCGTGGTAGATCATCGACGTCTTGCCGTGCATCAGGCGCGGCGCACGGGTCACGACGCCGCCGAAGACGTGCCCCATGCACTGGTGGCCCAGGCACACGCCCAGTACGGGGACCTGGGTATGGAAATGGTCGATGAGGGCGTTGGATACGCCGCCGTCGGTCGGGTCGCCCGGCCCCGGCGAGATGACGATAGCGGTCGGGTTGAGGGCGGCAACTTCCTCGACCGTCACCTGGTCGTTGCGGAACACCCGTAGCTCTGCGCCCAGCTCGCCCAGATATTGTACCAGGTTGTAGGTGAAGGAGTCGTAGTTGTCAATCACGATGAGCATTAGAATCCCTCCTCCGCGGTGCTGATGGCGACGGCCAGCGCTCTCGCCTTGTTGACGCTCTCCTCGTACTCGTGGCTGGGTACGGAGTCGGCAACGATGCCTGCGCCTGCCTGGATGTAGGCGTGGCGGCCGCGCATGATGATGGTGCGGATGGTGATACACGAGTCGAGGCTGCCCGTGTAGCCGAAGTAGCCGATGGCCCCGCCGTAAGGGCCACGGCGCACACCTTCCAACTCCTCAATAATCTCCATCGCCCGCACCTTCGGCGCGCCCGATAGCGTACCAGCCGGGAAGGTGGCGCGCACCAGATCGAAGGCATCCTTGCCGCCCACCATCT
>CAZJJF010000005.1:0-8586 GCA_964546245.1 uncultured Anaerolineales bacterium | reverse complement strand
GTGAATGACGTGGGAGTAACGCTCGATGACCATCAGGTCGGGGACGCGCACCGTCCCATACTGGCAGACGCGGCCCAGGTCGTTACGGCCCAGGTCGACGAGCATGACATGCTCGGCGCGCTCCTTAGGGTCGGCCATTAGTTCCTCGGCCAGGGCCGCGTCCTCGGCCTCGGTTGCGCCGCGCCGCCGCGTGCCCGCGATGGGCCGCACCTCGGCCACGTCATCCTCCAGGCGGGTCATCATCTCCGGCGACGAGGCGATGACCTTCGTCTCGCCCAGGTCGAGAAAGACCATGTAGGGCGAGGGATTGAGCATGCGCAGCGCGCGGTAGATGGCGAAGGGTTCGGCGTCGGTCTCGCGCTCGATCCGCTGCGAAAGGACCACCTGGAAGATGTCGCCCGCCGCGATGTACTCCTTAGCCGCTTCGACCATGCTCTCGTACCTGGCGCGCGTTGTGTTGGAGGTCAGCGGATAGGTCGTGCCGGTCGGATCGACGATGGCCTCTGGCATGGGCCGGCGCAGCCTCTCGACGATAGCCTCGATACGCTGCACCGCGTCCGCGTAGGCGGCGCCGACCGGGTCGCCGTCGGCGCCAGGGCGGTCTAGATAGGCGTTAGCGACGACCAGCAGGCGGTGCTTGACGTGGTCGAAGATGACCAGGCTGTCGGTGAACAGGAAGTCGCACAGCGGCAGGTCGCGGTCGTCGATGGCGGTGTTGGGCACGCGCTCGAAGTGGCGCACCAGGTCGTAGCTCATATAGCCGACTGCGCCGCCGACGAAGGGCGGCAGGCCGGGTAGCTGAATCATCCTGGTACGCGTCATGACTTGCTTGACGGCAGCCAGCGGGTCGCCCGCCGTGGCGATGGCTTCGTCGTGGCCGTTGGTGAGGCGCACGCCGTGGCTATCAGCGACGAGACGGGCGGCGGGGTGGACACCCAGGAAGGAGTAGCGGGCGATCTGCTCGCCGCCCTCAACGGACTCCAGCAGGAAGGACGCGCCGTCGCCACGCAGCTTGAGGTAGACCGAGACGGGCGTCTCCAGGTCGGCGGGCAACTCGCAATAGACGGGCGGTTTGAACAACGGGTGTCGTCAGCATGGTGAATCCCTCCTGATGGAAATGCAAAAAACCCCCGTCCCTGGAAGGGACGAGGGCCGCTCAGGCTCCCGTGGTGCCACCCCTGTTAGACGGACGCTGAACAAAAAAGCCCCGTCGCGAAGACGGGACAGATGTCCAGGGCCAGCCTCACTCATTGCAGGTACGGGGCGACCACGCCCGATACCCTCGGCCTTGATAACGGTGGCGTCTCCGGCGGCGACTACTGAGCGCAGACGCGCTGTTCGGACCGCGGCTCCCAGGCCCATTCACCCTCAGCGTCGGCGTCGCCTTCACACCAGCCGGCGACTCTCTGAAGCCTCGTTTTGGGGGCTACTCTTCCTGATCTCAGCCTTTGCGATGTTGGGGGCAGTATAGCGTAGAACGCGCGTCTTGTCAAGGGGCGATTTACACTCATTTTACAGCCATGTTACGTATCCCTAACTGCCAGGCGAGCGTCATAACGTATAATTGTGGGACCGCGTGCCTGACGGCCGCTCCAAGCGCGGGGACGAACTGCAGCAGAGGAGTATTCTGTATGGACATGACACGCCGACGTTTTTTGCAGGCCAGCGCCCTGGCGGCGGTGGCTATCGCAGGCCTGGCGGAGACTGCCCCGCCGAGCGAGGCCGCCGCTGCCCTCGATCTGGACACGCTGGCCGCCTTTCCCTGGCGCGCGACCCAGGCGGCGACGCCCAGCCAGGCAATCCATGTCCTGAGCCGCCTGGCCTACGGCCATAGCCAGGCCGACCTGGCCGCCATCCGCGCAGGGACCTTCGATGTCGACGCCTGGTTCGAGCAGCAACTCGCCCCCGACGCGACCGAGAATCCGGCCCTGACCGACCGGCTGGCGGGCTTTGAATCCCTCGCCAAAGGTATCACCCAACTCATCACCGACTACCCCGTGCCTATGGCGGGCTATACCGGCCCGACGGTCAACAACGTCGTTATCCCTGAACTCTTGCGCGCCACTATTCTGCGTAAGGTGTACAGCAAGTGGCAGCTGCGCGAGGTGATGGCGGACTTCTGGACCGACCACTTCAACATCTACCTCTACGACGACCTACAGCGTTGGGGCAAGCTCATTGATGACCGGGACGTGATTCGCCCCCATGTCCTGGGCAACTTCCACGCCATGCTGCGGGCCAGTGCGGGCAGCTCGGCCATGATCACCTACCTGGACAACAACACCAACCGCAAGCAAGCGCCCAACGAGAACTATGCCCGCGAGGTGATGGAGCTGCATACCCTGAGCGTCAATGGCCCCTACAATCAGAGTGACGTGCAGGCCCTGGCGCGCTGCTTCACCGGCTGGACGGTATACCCCATACGGCAGGCGGGCCAGCTCCACCCCCAGGCCGGGCAGTTCCGCTTCAACCCCAACGACCACGACACCGGCAATAAGATACTGTTGGGACGGACCATCATCGGCAAGAGTGGGGCGACGGGTATCCAGGAGGCGGAGGAGGTATTGGGCTACCTGGCTGTCCACCCGGCCACCGCCCGCTTTATTGCCACCAAGCTGGTGCGTAAGTTGGTGGCTGATGACCCGCCCCCGGCCCTGGTCGACCGCGTGGCTGACAAGTTCCTGGAGGCGGCAGACGCGCCGGACCAGATTGCTCAACTCGTGCGACTGATTTACACCTCCGACGAATTCCGTCAGTCGGCGGGGCAGAAGACGAAGCGCCCATTGGACTTCGTGATCACGGCGGCGCGGGCCCTGGGCGCGGACATCTCGGCGGCCAGCGGCCAGACGCGCGGTCTGGACAATCTCTACAACATCGTGCGGCCGATGGGGCAGCCCCTCTACGGGCGTTTGTTCCCCGATGGCTACGCCGACCAGGGCGTCGAGTGGATCAATACTAACGCGCTGCTGTCGCGCTGGAACTTCGGTCTCAACCTGGCTAAGAATCGCCTGGGCCAACAGGGTATGGTGGGCCTGGGGCCGTGGGTCGATGGCCTGGCCGACCGGACCGCGGCAGGTCTGGTGGACGCCCTGATCGACCGCGTGCTGGGCTACGCTGTCGACAGCGCTGACCGCGACGCGCTCATCGCCTACGCCTCGGCGGGGCGAGGCGCGGCAACGCCCATCGATACCAGCATGCGCAACCAGAAGGCCCCCGACGTGGCGGCCCTGCTGATCGCCTCGCCCTATTTCCAGGCGAGGTAAGCTGACCACCGACGACCGACAACCGACCACGCCTTACAGCCAGCTCGGCGCTCTCTTCGGTGGTCGGTGGTCGGTGGTCCGTTGTCGGCACAAGACTCTCCCCTGGCCCATTCCCAGGAGGAGAAGGAATGCATAAGGAGTAACCGATGTCAATCCCCTCCCGGCGCGCGTTCCTGTCCGATAGCCTCAAGACAGCTATCGTGGCCGTTGGTGGCCTGGTGTGGCCGTCGTGGATGCCCCGTGTGGCCTTCGGTCCACCCGACCGCTCGCCGCGTGGCGACACGCTGGTGGTGATCTTCCTGCGCGGCGCGCACGATGGGCTGAACATCGTCGTCCCCCACGCCGCGCCCGGCGCCGACCAGTACTACGCCAAGCGGCCGCGCATTGCCATCGCTCAGCCGAACGCGAGCGATCCCAACTCGGCCATCGACCTGGATGGTCAGTTCGGTCTCAATCCGGTGCTGCGCCCGCTCAAAGAGATTTGGGACGAGGGCCAATTGGGGGTCGTCCACGCCGTCGGCTCGCCGGACCCGACCCATTCGCACTTCGACGCCATGGACTACATGGAGCGCGGCACGCCGGGCGAGAAGCAGCTGCAGACAGGCTGGCTGGCGCGCCACTTGCAGACCCTCGCCAACGAGAACCACTCGCCCTTCCGCGCCGTGGGTATGGGCAGTGTCGTCCAGGCCGCGTTGCGCGGGCCGGTGCCGGCCCTGGCCCTGGAGAGCATTGCCCAGTTCCACCTCGACCCGAACCGGGCATCGTCGGACATCGCCCGCTTCCAGGCGACTGTGGCGTCCATGTACCAGGGCAGCGGCTTCGTCGAGGCCCAGGGGGCTGAGGTGTTCGAGGCGATGGCGATACTCGATAAGGTGACGGCAGGCGGCGCGTATCAGCCTGCCAACGGCGCGCAGTACCCCAATTCGGCGTTTGGCAACGCCCTGAAGACCATCGCCCAGCTCATCAAGAGCGATGTGGGGCTGGAGATTGCCTGCGTTGACAAGGGCGGTTGGGATACCCACGCCGGGCAGGGCACCACCGATCCGGGCCAGGGCAACAACACGCTGCCCGCCTTGCTGAACGATCTCCAGGGGGGCCTGTACGCTTTCTACGCCGACCTCAAGGATCGCATGGGCAGTATCACCGTCATCACCATGTCGGAGTTTGGGCGGCGGCTGGCTGACAACGCCTCGAATGGAACCGACCACGGCCACGGCAACGTGATGTTTCTCATGGGTGGCGGCGTGGTGGGTGGCAAGGTTCACGGCGACTGGCCGGGCCTCGCGCCGGAGCAACTCTACGGCCCCGGCGACCTGGCGATCACAACCGACTTCCGCGACGTATTAGGCGAGATTCTCAAGTTGCGCGTCGGCAACCCTATGCTCGATCAGGTGTTTCCCAACCACACGGGCTACAATTTCCGGGGCGTCGTGAGACCACGCCAGCGGCCGTTCCGCGCCAGTGTGGACGACTTTATGGCCGCCGCCCGCTAGCCAATAGCTGATGGGGCATGGCCAAGGCCAATAGTAGATAGCGACGCGCGACAGCGTCGATGGCAGCCAGCCGAGAGCGCCAGGCCTCTCGCCCCGCCATCTGGCGACGCCCACCAGCTATCTGCTATTGGCTATCTGTGCGCTTGCCATGTATGGTATAATTGCTGGTAGTTAACGCGAGCAACGATGCGCGCGGTAGATGGAAGGAGAGGCGCTATGTTTGGGATTCAACCGCTTCACATTCTGATCATTGTGATCGTCGCCTTCTTGATTTTTGGCCCCAAGCGGCTGCCGGAGTTGGGTCGCTCGCTGGGCGAGGCCATCAACGAAATCAAGGCTGCCGGCAAGGAGTTGACCGATGCTGTTAGCGGCGAGGCACAGGCCTCGGCGCCGCAGATCGCGCCGCCCGCGCAGCCACCTATTGCCACGACGGACAACGGTGTGGCCGCCGAGTCGACCGAAGCGCCCAAGAGCTAGCCGAACATGGCGGATAAAGAAGCGCGGATGACCATCATCGAGCACCTCGATGAGCTGCGCTCGCGGCTGATCAAAGGTGTTATCGCCGTTCTTGTCACTACGGTCATCTGCTACATCTTCAGCAACCAGATTCTAGAGTTGCTCCGCGCGCCAGCCGCCGAGTACATCGACAAGTTCGTCGTCTTCAGCCCGATGGACGGCTTCATCGTGCGCTGGAAGGTGGCCCTGTACGGCGGCATCGTGCTGGCCGCGCCCTTCCTGGCCTGGCAAGCCATCATGTTTATCATGCCCGGCCTGACAGAGCATGAGCGGAAGTTCATGATTCCGGGCCTGCTCGCCATGGTAGGCCTGTTTCTATTCGGTACGTTCCTGGGCTATCTGAGCCTGCCGGCGACGTTCCACGTCCTCATCGGCATGATGGGGTCGGAACTGGAGTATTTGCCGACCGCCAATTCGTACGTCTCCCTGGTAGTGTTCCTGCTGCTGGCGTGGGGGCTGGCGTTCGAGACGCCGGTGGTGATTCTGGCGCTGGTGCACATGGGCCTGCTAACGCCGCAGACGCTGCGTAAGCAGCGCCGTGTTGCCTACTTCGTGATGTTCGTCTTCGCCGAGATTATCACGCCGGTGGCTGACCCCATTGTCGCGCCGATGATGATCATGACGCCGATGGTGGCTCTGTTCGAGATCAGTATTCGCCTGGCAGACCGCATCTATGCTCGCCAGCAGGCGGAGGCGGCGCTACCCACCACGACTCCTTCATGAACAGCGCCCGCTTCATCGCCATTGAAGGCCCCATTGGCGTCGGGAAGACCACCCTGACGCGCCTGCTCCAATCTCACTTCAAGGCCAGGGTTCTCCTCGAAGTCTTCGAGGAGAACCCCTTTCTGGCGTCCTTCTACGCCGACCGCGCCCGCTACGCCTTTCAGACGCAGCTGTTCTTCCTTCTCAGCCGCTACCATCACCAGAAAACGGAAGTGCCTCGCGGTCTGGTCGAGGGACACCTGGTCAGCGACTACATCTTCGCCAAGGATCGCCTGTTCGCGGAACTGAATCTTGAGGGCGATGAGTTGGCGCTGTACGAGAACGTCCACCATGCCCTCGCCGAGCAGATTCGCGTCCCCGACGTGGTCGTCTACCTACGCGCCGACCTGGACACGTTGATGAGCCGGATCGCCCTTCGCGACCGGCCCTACGAGCGCAACATGGACCCTGCCTACATCGTGCAGTTGTCCGCCGCCTATGAGCGCTTCTTTGCGCATTACTCGGGCTGCCCCGTCGTGACGGTGGACGCGGGCGCGCGCAACTTCCCCGCCGACCCGCATGCCGTGGGCGAAATCGCCGCCCTGCTTCGCGTCGCGCTGACGGAGGGGCTGTACCAGGCAAGGCTTCCGTTGGAGTAGGAGAGAGATTAGCGATTAGCGATAGGCGATTGACGGGCAGGCCTCAATCGCCTGTCCTGATCGTTAATCTTCAGTTCCCAAACTCAGCGCTCGCCCCTCAAGTCCCCGCCTCCGCCCGTGACACAATCTCAGCCGCCTCGTGTAGCGCGGTGTGGTAAACCGTGTTGCGGTAGACGCGCGCCATCTCGTCGGGCAGCAGGTCGGCGTCATCCAATTCCGGCATCTCCACGATGCGGGATCCGAGGAGCGCGTAGTCTGCCTCAACATCAGCCTTTAGAGACAGCCGATCATCCATCCGCTGCACGGCGAAGGTGGCGGGTGTCGGACCGTGCGCCGCGAGCCGAAGGCCTGTAATGGCGCCAGGTAGGTCGGCGAAACCCTGGTCGGCCACCAGGCTCACCTGAATCAAGCGCGCACCCAGGCGATAGCTGATTCTCCAGTCGCTGTCCCTCGTCTCCACGCGCTCCAATTCCCAACGCAGCCGACTGGCTAGCCAGCCGACATAGAGCAGCGGCCGGACCGGCGCGCCGCCAGCGCCGTAGAAGACGTGGACCTGGTCAATGCGGTTCAGCAACGGTCGCGTCAGCGGAATGTCGAAGAATTGGGCCGCCAGTTGCCGCCAGGGGGTGAGACGCGCCCAGTTGAGGTCGCCGAGACCCTCCCAGCGGCCACCCGCGCCCGACAGGCGGGCCAGGTGACTCAAGTCGGCCAGCCCATCGACCGAGCGCCCCGTATCGACGATCACGCGGTCGGCCAGAGTCGCCAGGCGTGCGAACAATGGGTCCTGCCAGGGCGGGGGGCCGGCCCACCACACGATGGTAGGTACTGACGAGATGAGCAGGGGCAGCGCCAGTTCCGGTAGATACGCTGCCGGGCGCCCCGTGGCGTTGATGGCGACGTACTCCGCGTAGACGGGTAGCTGGGCGTGCATGCGTAGCGCGCCCACCTCGGCCTCCAGCGTATCCTCGCCGGCCGTGTCGCTATCGAGGACGATCACCCGCCCCGGGTGGCCACCAACCACGCCGGCAATAGTTTCGGTCAGGTTCTCGACCGTGCCACAGGGTATGACCACCAGATTGTGCACCGACGCCGCCAGCGTCGCAGGGCTGTCGGCCCCGCCGGCCATGCTCCGCCGCAGGGCGGTCAGCTCGGTTTCGATGTCAGCGGGCGCCACGCGGCGATGCTGCTCCAACATTGTCAGCCTCCTCTCCGCCGCTCACAACCGACGCCAGCGTCCCCCGCTTGCCTCGATGAAGGCATCGGCGGCGGCCGGTCCCCAGCTTCCCGACGGGTAACCCTCAGGCGGCGGCGCGTGCTGCCAGCCGTCCAGAATCGGCTGAATGATTTGCCATTGGGCCTCGACCTCGTCGGCGCGGGTGAATAGTGTCGCATCGCCGAGGAGCGCGTCGAGAATGAGACGCTCGTAGGCCTCGGGCTGCTGCTCGGCAAAGGTCGCGCCATAGCGGAAGTCCATGTAGACAGGCCGCATCCACATCGTCTGACCGGGCACCTTGGCCTCGAAGCGGATGCTGACGCCTTCGTCGGGCTGAATGTTGATGACCAGCAGATTGGGGCGCACGCTGCCGAGACTGGCGGTAGGGAACAGGATGAGAGGGGGCGAGCGAAACTCAATGGCAATCTCCGTGGCGCGCTTCGGGAGACGCTTGCCGGTGCGCAGGTAGAAGGGCACGCCCGCCCAGCGCCACGTGTCGAGTTCTAGCCGCATCGCCACGTACGTCTCGGTCGTCGAATCGGCCCTGACCTCGGGCTCCTCGCGATAGCCGGGCACGGGCTCGCCGCCGATGATGCCCGCCGTGTATTGGCCGCGCACCGTGCGGCGCGCGGCCTCGACCGGCCCAGGCGTCTTTACCGAGAGCAGGACTTTCAACTTCTCATCGCGCACCTGGCGCGGGGCGAACGCGCTGGGCGGCTCCAGTGACGGCAGCCACCGGG